>NZ_JBEOVY010000084.1:0-24462 GCF_040295745.1 Saccharopolyspora sp. NPDC002686 | reverse complement strand
TTTGGGGTGTTTTAGCGCCCCAAAGTGCTCACGACCTGTGGAGTCCTCAATGGACTGATCCATCCTCGTTCGCGGCGTTTGGAATTACCGCGAGAATTGTCCGGTCTCCGAGGGGAATCCTGGCTGGTCGGCAAAAGTACCCGTTTTCGGGTCAAGGTCGAAAATGGGACGATGCTTTCGCGCGGTGTGAGCAATTCCATCGGCGTTGGTCGCGGAGCGATATCCGGGTCTTGCTAATCTCCCGATAGCGCAGACGCCTCGTGGGGTGGGTGCGCCACCAATCGAGAAGCCGATCTTGGGGGCCGGTGGTCCGCCTTCTGGTGGGCGACTGCTGGAAAGTTCTGGAAAGGCCGTCCGTGAAGCATCGCAGAAGGCGTTCGTCGGTGTCCGGCTCCCGGAATCGCCGATCCCCGTTCTGGAAAGCGCTGCGCGGAACGCTGGCCGTGCTCGGTGCGTTCGCCGTCGTGATCGCCGGGTCGATCGGTCATGCGCTCGACGCCCCCGGCAACGCCGGCGTGGCGGCGCGGCTGGCCGAATGGGGCCGCGATCACGGCCTGGGCTCGGCCATCACGTACCTGGAGCAGGTGCAGTACGACATCGACAAACCCGCGGTCGGCGGCACGCCGGAAGGCGGGATCCCCAAGGTCGGAAACGACGCGAACTCGACCGGCGGCCCGGCTCCGATGCCCAACCTCGCCGGCGGCACACCGCTGCCGGGCGAAGGCCAGTGGCAGACCGTGGAAACCGTGCGCGGGAAACCGGCCGTGCGCGTCGCCATGGTGCGCCCCGACAACGAGCACACCTCGTACCTGGCCGCCGCGATGTGGATCGACCCGAAGCTGGTCAGCGGCCAGCTGCGCCCCGGGTTCCAGGATCCGGGCGGGAAGTGGTCCGAACCCGACTCGCTCACGCGCACCGACCAGCAGAACGTGCTGGCCGTGTTCAACGCCGGGTTCCGCCTGCCGCGCGGGGACAGCCACGGCGGCTACTACAGCGACGGCAAGACCGTTTACCCGCTCGTCAACGGTGCCGCGAGCCTGGTGATGATGCGCAACGGCACCGCTCAAGTCGGCTCCTGGAACCAGGAAGTGCACCTCACCCCGGACGTCGCCAGCGTGCGCCAGAACCTCGTCATGCTCGTCGACGACGGGCAGCTGAACCCCACCTGCGACACCGGCGGCAGCGCCGAGTGGGGCGTCACCGTCGGCAACAAGTCCTACATCGACCGCTCCGCCTTCGGCATCACCGCCAGCGGCGCCGAGGTCTACGTCGCCGGGCCCGCGCTCTCGGTGTGCACGCTGGGGCGCATCCTGCAGGGGGCCGGGGTCGTCCGGGGCATGGAGATGGACATCAACCCGGACTGGATCAGCGGCGCCTACTTCGACCACGGCCCGAACGGTCCGGCCGCCGGCCACCGCCTCTACCCGGCGCAGAAGCTCCCGCCGACGCACTACTTCGCGCCCACCAGCCGCGACTGGTACGCCTGGTTCCCCCGGTCGGACAACGAGCGGACCCCGAGGTCCGCGGGCAAGTGACCCGGTCCGCTTCCTAGATGGCGAACCAGCCGAAGCAGGCCAGCCCGGCGATGATGCAGTACAGGGCGAAGGGGCGCAGGGTGCGCGTTTCGAAGTACGAGGTGAGGAAGCGCACCGAGATGTAGGCGCCGACCCCGGCCAGGACGCTGCCGAGGAGCGCGGGTCCGAGCACGCCCTGCGCTTCCGGGGCGAAGAGCTCGGGGACCTTCAGCAGGCCCGCGCCGCCGATGGCGGGCGTGGACAGCAGGAAGGCGAAGCGCGCCGCGTCGTCGTGGCGCAGGCCGCGGACCAACCCGCCGACCATGGTGATGCCGGACCGGCTGATGCCGGGCAGCAGCGCCAGGCACTGCGCGGCACCGATGAGGAGTGCCTGCCGCCAGCTCTGCCGGGACAGCCGCACGTCGGACTGCACGTCCGGGTCATCGGATTCGTCCCGGTCGTCCTCGGCGGTGGTGCCGAGCCCGCGGACTGCCGGGATCGGGACGGTCTGCTCGGTCGACACCGCCGACATCACGACCGTCTGCTGCTCGTGCAGCGGAATCGCCTCGATGATCTCGGTTTCCGGGGCGGTCTCGTGCTCGTCGCGCCGTTGCCGGTACTTCTCGACCGCGTAGAGGACCAGGCCGTTGAGGGCGAGGAAGATCGACGCGGGTACGGGTTTGCCCAGGTATTCGCGGACCACCTTCTCCAGCACCAGACCTGCGAGGCCGACCGGGATCGTTCCGACGACCAGGAGCCAGCCCAGGCGCTGGTACGGCGTCCGGATGCGGCGGTCCCGCACCGAGGTGAACAAGCCCCCGACGATGCGCACCCAGTCGCGCCAGAAGAAGACCACCAGTGCCAGCGCCGTGGCGACGTGCATCGCCACCAGGACCGACAAATACGATGAATGCGGTGCGCTCATGTCGAGATCGCCGGCCCAGCTGCCCCCGAAGAGCGCGGGCAGGAGAATGCTGTGCCCGAGGCTGGAAACCGGGAACAGCTCGCTGACTCCCTGCAGCAAGCCGATCACGGCGGCCTCGAAGTAGGACAGATCTGACATGGCGGGACCTTTCTCGCCGGTTGTCGTTGAGCGCAGCGAGGCTGCCCGGAATACTCCTCGAGCCTACCGGTCTGGGAATGTTGGGAAATGTGACGAGAACGGCGCTCGGCGGCGAGGAATCGGAAGTATTGCCCACTTCGAATTCTTCGCTCTTGTTGCGTTGTCTGCGTCCGGGATGTGCATTGTCCGGATTCAACGCCGCAATTCGCCGGAAATGATCTCCACCCGTGCGGGCTCAGCGGCGGAAGCGTTCGGCCAGGATCGGGTCGTCCTCCCACCACAGCCCACTGCTCGCGGCGGGCTCGTCCGGCTGCTCCTCCTCCTGCGCGTCGAGCGTGCGGTCGATCTCGGCGGCCTCCTGCGCGTCATCGCGCTTCCACTGCCGCATCAGTGCGCCGAGGAACGGCAGTCCGGCGAGGTCGCCCCCGATCCACACCACGCCCGCGGCGATGATCTGGTCGGTGCGCAGGCTCGGTCCCCACGTGCGAGCCAGTGCTTCGTAGTAGTGCGGCGCGCGCAGCGGACCCAGCCAGAGCACCAGTCCCAGCACTCCGTCGAAGATGACCTCCGCGAGGGAGATCCCGAACGACACCACGTGCGGATCGTCGCGGGGCGTCGGGTCCACGCGCAGCCGGGTCCAGAAGTAGACGAAACCGGCGAACACCAGCATTCCGCGCATTGCCGCGTCGATCACCGACGAGCGGAGCGTCAGCTCGTACAGCGGGGTCAGGTACAGGGCGAACGGAACTCCGACGAGCAGCGCGGTGACCACACCGGGGAAGGTCAGCAGCTGCGCCGGTTTCGACCGGATGCACGTGGTCGTCCGCTCGGCGAGCTGCTGCGGGGCGCTGCGCACGAGCAGCGACAGCGGAGCGCCGATCGCCAGCAGCAGCGGTGCGATCATCAGCAGCGTGGTGTTCTGCACGGCCCGTGCCCAGAACAGCGCGTCGGCGTAGACCCCCAGGAACGACATCGTGACCAGTGCGATCGTGGCCAGGCCGCCGAAGAACGCCGCCGTCCGCGCCGTCGACCAACTCTCCCCGCCGGCCCTGAGCCGCCGCACACCCAGCCAGTAGGCCGTGCCGAGCACGGCCACGACCACCAACGCCGCCGGGTCCGGTGTCCAGGACGTGAAGATCCGGTCAGGGGTCAACTCCGGTGGCAGCTCAGGGGTTTCCGCCAGCACCACTGATACCAATGGTCCTCACCTGTTCCAGCGCATTCGACCGGCCACATCGGACAACTGCCGCATTTGCCGCATCCGCCGCGAGTTCCGGGTGAACCCGCGACCGGCACGCCGACTCGTGCTCGTCGACCTGCGCGGCCCGGAACTCGAACCCGGCCGCACATCGCACGGTGATTTCCCCGCTTGGCGGGGAAACGCCTCGAAGCAGCAGTATGCCTCGCTCGAGGAACGCGCGGACGCAGGGGAGGGTCAGGGGTTTCGCGGGTCGGTGAGGGCGAGGACGGCGCGGGCCTGTTCGAGCATCGCCACGTCGAGGAAGGTGCCGTCCGGGAGGGCGAGCGCGCCGACACCTGCTGCCGTCGCACCGTCGAGCCGGGCGACGACCTCCCGCGCTCGTTCCACCTCCTCGGCGGTCGGCAGGAACGCGGCCCGGATCGTGTCCAGCTGCGCCGGGTGGATCGCGGTGCGTCCGCGGAAACCGAGCGCTCGTCCGGCCCGGCACGACTCCGCCAGCCCGTCCAGATCGCGCACGTGCGGGTAGGCGGACATGACCGGCGGTGGCAGGTGCGCTGCCCTGGCCGCGACGACCACCCGGCTGCGCGCCCACGAGAGGCCCGCATCGTCGGCCACGCGCAGATCCGAGCGCAGGTCCGCCTCGCCGAGCCCGATCGATGCGACCCGCGGTGCGGCCGTCGCGATGTCCAGGGCGCGCTCGACCCCCAACGCTGACTCGATGAGCAGGTGGAGCGCGCGCCCCGGCAGCGCGGCCGCGAGCTTCCGGACCTCTTCTACCGACTCGACCTTGGGGACCCGGGCGCCCACGGCGAGCGGCAGGTCCGCGAGCGCGGCGACGTCGTCGTCGTGCCACGGCGTGCTCGGATGGTTGATGCGCACCTGCACCGGGCGGGCGGGCGGATCGGCGAGCAGCCGCACCGCGTTCGCGCGAGCTTCGTCCTTGCGCGCCGGGGCGACCGCGTCTTCGAGGTCCACGAGCACGACGTCGGCGTTCGATGCGAGCGCCTTGCCCACCCGCTCCGGCCGGTCGGCCGGCACGTACAGCAGCGTCAACGGGGGAGCACCGGGTGCGCGGCTCATACCGCCCCCTCGGCGCGCAGTTCGGCGATCCGTTCCCGGGCGAACCCGAGCTCGTCGAGCACCTCGTCGGTGTCGGCACCGTGCGGGCGGCCGGTGAACCGGATGACGCCGTCGTTGCCGGACAACCTGAACAGCGGACCCTGCACCAGGGTCGGGCCCAGCTCGGGGTCGGTGATCTCGTGGATCGTGCCCAGCGCGCGGAACTGCGGATCGGCCACGATGTCGGCGGCGTCGTAGATCGGCGCGATCGCGGCCTGCGCCTCCTCGAACGCCGCCACGACTTCCTCGCGCGTGCGTTGCGCGATCCACGCGCCCACGGCCTCGTCGAGCTCGTCGGCGTGCCGCGCGCGATCGGCTCCGCTGGCGAACCAGGGCTGCTCGGCGAGATCGGGCCGGCCGACGAGCCGCACGACGCGCTCGGCGACCGATTGCGCCGACGTGGAAACTGCGACCCAGTGCCCGTCACAGGTGCGGTAGGTGTTGCGCGGTGCGTTGTTCGTCGACCGGTTGCCGGTGCGCGGCTGAACGGTGCGCAGCTGGTCCCAGCGGGTGATCTGCGGGCCGAGCATCGCGAGGATCGGTTCGATGATCGCCACGTCGACGACCTGCCCCTGCCCGCGCTGCTCGCGGGTGGACAGCGCGACCATGATCGCGAAAGCGGTGGCGAGCGAGGCGACTCCGTCGGCGAGGCCGAACGGCGGGAGCGTCGGCGGCCCGTCGGGCTCCCCGGTCGTCGCGGCGAATCCGCTCATCGCCTCGGCGAGCGTGCCGAAGCCGGGCCGCGTCCGGTAGGGGCCGAGCTGCCCGAACCCGGTGACGCGGGCGAGCACGAGCCGGGGGTTCCTGGCGGCGAGCTCCTCGTAGCCGAGGCCCCACCGTTCGAGGGTGCCGGGCCGGAAGTTCTCGATCACCACGTCCGCCGTCGCGGCGAGCGCGAGGAACACCTCGCGCCCGCCCTCGCTGGCGAGATCGGCGGTGACGGTGCGCTTGTTCCGGCCCAGGGTCTTCCACCACAGGTTGACGCCGTCCTTCGCGACACCGTGGGTGCGCGACGGATCGGGCTTGGCCGGGTGCTCGACCTTGATCACCTCGGCGCCCATGTCGCCCAGGTGCATGGCGGCCATCGGACCGGCGAAGAGCGTTGACGCGTCGACGACGCGCAGTCCGGCGAGGGCGCCTGCCGAAAGATCGCGGGACACGGTCATCGCACATCCTCCACATCGGACGAACCGGCCAGGTCCCAGGCGCAGCGGAAGCCCACCGTCGCGCTGCGCGCGAGGCCCAGCCCGGGGAGCAGCAGCTTCACGCTGAAGTCGGGATCCCGCCGACCGCCCTCCACGTACCAGTCGGCGCCCTCGGCGCGGTAGTCGCAGCCGCCCTTGAGCATCGCGAACCGCGTCCGGCCGTCGGAATGCTCGCTCTCGGTCCAGTTCCACACGGCCGGCTCGCCGCGCCGCAACCGGCCGGTCTCCCCGGCGAGCTGCCACTCGTCCTCCGTGGGCAGCCGACCGCCCCGCCATGCGCAGTAGGCGCGCGCGTCGTCGAGGTCGACGAAGGTCACCGGCGAGTCCTGCGTGGACGATCGATCACCTGTCCAATGCGCGAGGAACCGGTGCGGATCGGCGGGCCGGTAACCCGTCGCTTCGAGGAACTCGGCGAACTGCGCGTTCGTGACCTCGCTGGAGGCGACCGCGACGGGTGCGGTGAGCTCTCCGTCGCGTTGCAGCGTCCGCGCATCGTGCAGCCTGGGCGGAAGGGGTTTCCACTCGTCGACGTAGGGCGCGCCCTGGTACATGCCCGTCTCCCGCGCGCGGTAACGCACGGTCAGCACGTACGGCCCGGCGGGCACGACGACGGCGCCCGGTTCGGCCGCACCGGTGGTCGGCTCCGGAGAGCGGCGGATCGCGAGGCGGTGCGGGAAGCGGGCGTCCGGGTCGTGCGGCATGCCCCGCAGCGCTTCGACCAGCCCGGGCAGCCACTCGGGCTCCCGGGCTCCCGGGGCGATGTGCAGCAGCGCGCCGATACCCCGCCCCGGCACGACGCCGTCGTCGAAGAGGTCGATCAGCGCGCCATCGCCGGGAACGACCACGGGGCCGCGGTAGTCCTCCTCGCCCCGGTTGACGACTGTCCACAGTGTCACGTCGTCCAATTCCCAGCGCGACGCGTACACCCCGGCTGCCTCGGCCTGGTCGGTGAGTTCCGCGAGGGGCGTCCACTCGCCGTCGAGCAGCAGGTCGCCGACCGCGCGCTGGACGGTGACCATGCGGCGCACGGTCGCGGAGTCGCGGCGCGACCAGCCGACCCAGACGCCGAAGACGGCCTCCCACACCATGACGCCGACGCCGTTGAGCCACGCCGAGTGCAGCTCCTCGGTGTGGTCGCGGTGCCAGCGGCGAACGTGGTGCTGCATGTGCCGCCGCTCGTACCAGTGGGCGCGCAGCACCCCGGGCACGGGAGAATCCGCGAAGAACTGCGCCCACGAGCACGAGTGGTCCTCGATGCGCTCGACGGGCAGCTTGGACTCGCCTTCGAGCACGATCCCGGGGCGGGCCCGTTCGAGGCGGGCGACGAACTCCGGTTCCGCCTTCTTGAGGGTGTCGAGGAAGACGCCGTCGGCGTCGAAGTCGGCGACGAGCGCGGCGAGCTCGGTCAGGTCGTCCTCGCCCCGCCGGGTGCCGACGTCCCACGGGTTGTAGTCGACGAACACGCGCAACCCCGCGTCGTGCAGGGCCTTGACGAGCCCGGGAAGACCTGGCACGTCGCGGTAGAAGTCCCACTGGTTGCGCTCGTCGAGCCCGATGATGGGGTAGGCGTGCCACAGCACGACCGCGTCCAGCCCGCCGAAGCGCTCGCGCGCGTCGGCGATGAAGCGGTCGGGGGTGAACCGCCGCTCCTCGAACGAGTAGAGCAGCTCGTCCCACAGCCACACCTGGGCGACGCTGTAGCAGCGCATCGCCCACGCCGCCGCCGGGCGGTCGTACGCGGCGCCGGTGTAGCCGTGGCGGTTCCGGGCGTCATCGCGCCACTCGTGCAGGCGTTGCCGCCACGCGGGCCGGTCGGCGGGATCGGGCGGTCCGGCGAAGATCTTCGCCTCGTCGAGCAGGTCGGGATCCGGCGGTCCGGTCACCGGCACGTCGGTCTGCCGGTCGATCGGACGGGGAACGAGCGGGTCGAACGCGTACGTCATGGTGCCTTTCCTCCTGCCTGGTGGTCTCGTGAGTGGTTCGGGGCGTCATAGCACCCCGAACCACTCACGAAACCGAGAGCGCGGCGGTGCGTTCGGCCAGGTCCGCGATGCGCTGTTCGCCACCGGGCAGCGACGTCGCGATGCGCCCGTCGAGGGGTGCCGTCCACCGCTCGCCGATGCCGTCCACGCCGCGCAGGGCGCCGACGACTCCGCCGACCGTCGCCGCCGCGGAGTCGGTGTCCCATCCCGCCAGGACCGCGATCGACACGCTCGGCCCGAATTCCCCTTGGCCCTTGGCCAATGCGTAGGCGATGACCGCCGCGTTGTTGAGCACGTGCACCCAGTGCAGGTGCCCGTACTCCGCGTGCAGGCGGTCGAGACCGGTGCGCACGTCGGACTCTGCGGCCAGCGCACGGCCGAACCGGACCGCCTGGGTGAGGCGGCTGCCCGGCGGGATGGCGGCCTCGGCCGCGTCCAGGACTTCCTCCGCGGAGCGGCACACCATCGCCGCCGACGCGAGCGCCGCTGCCCACATCGCCCCGTAGACGCCGTTGCGCGTGTGGCTCAACCGCGCGTCGGTCCAGGCGAGCTGCGCGGCGGCACGCACATCGCCCGGCGACACCCAGCCGAAGACGTCGGTCCGGATGAGCGCGCCGATCCACTCGCGAAAAGGGTTGTGGCGCTTGGCCGTTAGCGGAACAGGCCGGGCGTCGAGGAGGTTGCGGTACGCGGCACGCTCGGCGGTGAACACGCGTCCGGCCGGGAGGTTGTCCAGCCACAGCTGCCCGACGTCGTCGGTGGTGAACTCGCGGCCGTGACGTTCGAGCAGGGTGAGCGCCAGCATCGGGTAGTTGAGGTCGTCGTCCTCCGGCATCCCGGCGATGTTCTCCTCCAGCGAGGTGCCTGCCGAGCGCCGGTTCCACGGCCAGCGCTCCGCGACCTCCCGGGGCAGGCCGACCGCGGTGAAGTACCGGTCCAGCGGCCAGCGCCCGGTCGCGCGCAGGATCTCCTCGATGCCCTGCCGCGGGATCTTCTCGACCGGCTTGCCGAGCAGGCACCCCGCCGCTCGTCCGGTCCACGCCCCGAGCGCCCGTTCCCGCGTGGGGCGCGGCAGGCTCGGGGCGGGTGGGAGCAGCGCGACGATCGCGTCCCAGTCATCCGGCTCCTCCGGGGCCGGTGCGGCGGGGATCGCGTCGAGCTCGTCCAGCAACGTGCGCGCCAGCGAACGCATCGCCGGCGTGGCCGGGCGGGGACCGGCGCCGCTCACGGCGGGAACCGGGTCGCCACCGGCGGCTACCCACCGATCGCGGACCTCGGTGACGTCCTTGCCCTCCGCCGCGGACTGCACCAGCTCGTGGGCGAACAGGTCTTCCGGCTGCGCCCAGGTGAGCCTCATGCCCCTTCTCCGATCACCGCGGCGCCCCGGGCGTCGAGCGCATCGATGCCGGCGATGCGCTCGAGGGCCCGTTCCCGGTCGGCCCGGAGGATGTCGGCCGCGGCCGAAGCCATCAGCCGCCCGGTCGCGCGCAGGTCCATGCGACTGGCCTCGCCGATTGTGTCCACCCACTCCGCCGGCACGACGGCGGTCCCGCCCAGGCCCGCGCAGATCGCGCCCGCCATCGAGGCGATCGAGTCTGCGTCGCGGCCGTAGTTGACCGAGGCCAGCACCGAACCGCGGTAGTCGCCCCGGTGGCCGAGCACGAGCCCGAGCGCGGCGGGCAGCTCCTCGATCGACTTCGTCCGGGACGGCCGCCGGGCGTCCATCGACATCTCCCGGTAGTGCGGCCCCACCGAATCGAACGGGGCGACGGTCTCGCGGACGCGGCGCGCGAGAGCGCGCTCCTGCTCGTCGGTGCTCGGCGGGGTCGAGTCCGCGAACGCGTCGACGACGGCGCGCAGAGCCTCTGCCGTCCCGTCGTGCGCGACCGCGAGGGCCGCTTCCACCACGTCGTCGAGGCCGGCACCGGGAGCGACCGCGGCGGCGACCATCGCGGCCAGCACCCCGGCCGCCTCCCGGCCGTAGCTCGACTGGTGCGCACCGGTGAGGTCGATCGCCTCCGCGTACGCACCGCGCGGGTCGCCCGCGTTCGCGATCCCGACCGGCGCGATGTACATCGCGGCGCCGCAGTTGACGACGTTGCCCGCACCGGCCTCGCGCGGGTCGACGTGTCCATAGTGGAGTCTCGCGACGATCCACTTCTCGGCGAGGAAGACGCGCTGCAGGAGCAGGGCGGAGGACTCCAGCTCGGGAACCCACCGGGGCTCGCCGATCATCAGCGGCACGAGGTCCTCGGCCACCGCGTAGGCGTCGAGGTGGGCGCGGCGCTTCGCGTACACCTCGACGAGCGCGCAGGTCATCAGGGTGTCGTCGGTGATGTGCCCGTCGCCCTTGTGGTACGGGGCGATGGGGCGCGCGTCCCGCCAGTCCGGGTACCACGGGCCGACGATGCCGGTCACCCGGCCGCCGTGCCGTTCCTCGATCTGCTCCGGTGTCCACCCCTCCGTGGCACCACCGAGGGCGTCGCCCACCGCCGCGCCGGTGATCACCGCCACCGCGCGGTCCTCAAGCCAGGTCACCGGATCCGGTCCCTTCCGCGTCCGGCGCAGGCGGTTCGCCCGCGCTCCGCTGTCCGAAGTGGACCGGCGGCGGATCTGCCGCCGGTCCGGGTGCGACTACTTGTGCGCGATGCTGTTCCAGCCGTCGGAGAGTTCCTTGGCCAGTGCACCGGCATCGGTCTGCTGCGCGAGGAACCGCTGGTAGGCCGGGGTGGCCACGGTGTCCTTCCACTGCGCGTACTTGTCGACGAACAGGTACGGGGCCGAGGTCAGGTGCTGCCCGGTGGCCAGGATGGCGTTCCAGCCGTTCTGCGCGCCGAGCTTCTGGGCCAGGGCCTCCCGCGCCGACGTGGTCGGCGGGATCAGCGCGTCGGCCTCGTTCAGCGCGGCCAGGTTCTCGGTGTTGGTGAAGAACTCGATGAACTCGGCGGACTTCTCGACGTGCTTGGAGTCGACGTTGACCGAGAGGGTCTGCGGGTTGGCCGCCTGCGCCGGCCCGGCTGGCCCCGCCAGCGGCGGCAGCACGGTCCAGTCGAGGTCCTTCGGGGCGTCCTTGGCGATGTTCGCCGCCTGGTACGAGCCCTGGACCGTCATGGCGACCTGCCCGGCGTAGAAGGGGGCGAGCGCCTTGGAACCGGACTGGGTCAGGGTGACCGGGAGGATGGAGCGGTCCTGGAAGGCCATCTGGTTGACGAGTTCGGGCAGCGCCATCTCGCCCTGGCCGACCTCGATGGTCGTGCCGTCGCCGCTGCCGTGGAAGTACTGCCCGCCGAAACCGGGTGCCAGCGCCACGAACGCCGCCGTCGGGCTGGACAGGCCCCACCCGAGGCCGTAGGCGCCGTCCTTGGTGGTGGCCTTGGCGATCTCCCGCAGCTGGTCCCAGGTCATCGTGGGCCCGGTGGGGATCTCGACGCCCGCCCGCTGGAGCAGGCCCTTGTTCGCGAAGACGACGTAGGACTGCAGCTCGGTCGGGTAGCCGATCACCTTGCCGTCGGCCGTGACCGAGTCGAGCACGCCCTTCGGGATGTCCGCGCGCTTCTGCTCCGACAGGTACGGCGAGAGGTCCGCGAGGTAGCCGTCCTTGGCGAACGGGACGACGCCGGCGGCCTCGTAGTGGATGATGTCGGGCGCGGTGCCGGCGTTGAACTGGGTGATGAGCTTGTCGTAGACCCCGTCCCAGCCCGCGGGCACCACCTGCACCCGCGCCTCGGGGTGCTGCTGGTTCCAGGCGTCGACGATCTTGTTCGTCGCTTCGATCGCGGCCGGCTGGTCGGACAGCGACTGGAAGGTCAGGGTCGCCGGCCCCGACTCATCGCTGCCGCCGCCGCTGCAAGCGGCCATCAGCAAGCTGCTGCTCAGGAATAATGCGCCGAGGAACGTGCGTCGAGACGTCATTGTCGACCCTTTCACGGCTGGGGTGGGGGAACTCATCCCTTCACCGCTCCCGCCACCAGCCCACTGGTGAGCCTGCGGCGGAGGAGGGAGAAGAAGACGATGCTGGGGATCGCCGCGAGCACCGCTCCCGCGGCGAGCGGCCCGAGCGCGACCTTGCCTTCACCGCCGATGAACATCTTCAGGGTGATCGGCAGCGTGTAGTTCTCCGGTGACTGCAGCAGGACCAGGGCGAAGAAGAACTCGTTCCACGAGGCGACGAAGCTGAACATCGCGGTCGCGGCGATGCCCGGCGCCAGCAGGGGGAGCACGATCGCGCGGAGCACGGTGAACCGCCTCGCGCCGTCCATCGTCCCGGCCTCCTCGAGCTCGACCGGCACCGACGCGACGTATCCCTGCAACATCCACAACGCGAACGGCAGCATGTAGGTCGTGTGCACGAGCGTCAGCCCGACCAGGCTGTCCGCCAATCCGAGCGCCCGCAGGACGAGGAACAGAGGGAGGACGACGAGGACCACCGGAAAAACCTGGCTCACCAGGATCCAGGCGACCCCGGCCATCCGGACCTTGCCCTTTACCCGGGCCAGCACGTAGGACGCCGGCAGCGCGATGACGATCACCAGTGCGGTCGACACCAGCGCCACCACGAGGCTGTTCACCGCGGATCGGACCAGTCCCTGCCGGTCGAGCGCCTGCGAGTAGTTCTCCCAGTGCCACTCCTGCGGCAGCAGGCTCACCGACAGCGAGTTGAGCTCCGCGGAGGACTTCACCGACGCCGAGATCAGCCACAGCAGGGGAAAACCGAGGAACAGGAGGTAGGCGGCGAGCGCCGCGTACTGGGCGGGGCGGATCAGGGAACGCATGGCTCACCGCGCTTTCTCGGTGCGGTCGTGGCGGAACTGCGCCCGCAGGTACAGGGCGAGCACCGCCACGATGACGACGACGAGCACGACGCCCATCGCGGCGGCGTAACCGAGGTTGCGGTTCTTGAACGCCTCCAGGTAGACGAAGAGCACCGGGACCATCGTCCGACCGCCGGGGCCGCCCTCGGTGAGCACGTAGACCAGGGCGAACGAGTTGAAGTTCCAGATGAAGTTCAGCGACGTGATCGACGTGACGATCGGCCGCAGGCTCGGCCAGGTCACGGCGGTGAACCGGCGCCAGGCCCCGGCGCCGTCCACGGCGGCCGCTTCGTGCAGGTCGGCGGGGATCTGCTGCAGGCCGGCCAGCAGCGCGATGGTGGTCTGCGGCATCCCGACCCAGACGCCGACGACGATCACCGCGGGCAGCGCGGTGGAGAAGTCCCCGAGCCAGTTGATGTCGCCGGGCAGGCCGATGCCGCCGAGGAACGCGTTGAGCGGACCCCCGTTGGCCGAGTAGATCATCTGCCACATGATCGCCACGACCACCGGCGGCATCGCCCACGGGACGAGCGCGAGCACCCGGGTCAGACTCTGCAGGCGCAGACCGGAGTTGAGCAGCAGCGCCAGGCCCATGGCCGCCACCAGTTGGAGCAGCGTGACGCTGACCGTCCAGATCAGGCCGATCCGCAGCGACTCCCAGAACAGCGAGTTGTCCAGGAGGCCGGCGAAGTTGTCCAGTCCGACCACGTCGTAGTCGGGTTTGCGGACCAGGCGCGCGTCGGTGAAGGCGAGCGCGATCCCGACGACCAGCGGCGCGACGCTGAGCACCAGGATCGGGATCAGCGACGGCATCACCAGCGCGACGACCTCGCGCCGCCGGGCGCGCGCCACGGCCGTCCCGCGCTTCCGGGGCGGCGGTGGGGCAGTCGGCTTCGTGGCCAGGGAAGGTGCGGTCATAACGCCGATCCGTCTGTTGTGGACTCACGCACGATGAGTTCGGGACCCACGGCGACCTGCCGCGCCGGCTGGTCGGGATCGTCGGTCAGCCCGAGCACGAGCTCGGCCGCCGCACGTCCGCGTGCGGTCGAGCCGAGGGACACGCTCGTCAGGCTCGGCAGGAACACGCGGCCGAGCTCGGTGTCGTCCATCCCGGTCATGACCACGTCTTCGGGCACCTTCAGCCCGAATTCGCGCGCCGCGCGGATCGCCCCGATGGCGAGCAGGTCGTTCGCCGCCACGACGGCGTCGAGCTGCTCCGCGGGGCCGGAGGCGCGGGCGAAGAGCCGTCGAGCCGCGTCGAGCCCGGCCGCGACGGTGAAATCGTCAGCGATCTCGGTCTCGATGAGCTCGGCGGTGCGGGCTGCCGCGTCGAACCCGCGCTGCCGGGACTCGCCCGGTGTCGTGTCGAGCGGACCGTTGAGGAAGCCGATGCGGCGGCGACCGCGCGACCGCACGTGCTCCACGGCCGCACCGATCCCGGCCGCCGAGTCGGTGGAGACCGAGCTGACGCCGTGGTCGCTCATCGCGCGCCCGATCACCACGACCGGCACCGGAGCCTGCTGGATCTCCGCGATCAGCCGGTCGTCGGTGCGCAGCGGAATGATGATCATGCCGTCGACGAAGCCGCTGTTCAGGCTGCGCACCAGCTCCGCGGCGGAGTCCGCGGTGTCGCCGGTGGTCATGACCACGACCCGGAAGCCGTGCGGGGCGAGGACTTCGTGGATGCCGCGCATCATCTCCACGTAGACCGGGTTGCCGATGTCCGCGACCGCGAAGGCGATCTGGAAGGTCTTCTTCATGCGCAGCGACCGCCCGATCGCGTCCACGCTGTAGCCGAGCTCGGCGGCCGCCGCGTGGACCCGCTCGACCATCGCCTTGCTCGCGCCGGTCCCGTGGAGGGCGCGGGAGGTCGACGCCAGCGAAACCCCCGCGCGCTCGGCCACGTGCAAGAGCGTGGCCCGTGTCGACGTCATCGTCCCTCCAGGTCGTTCGCGGCGGGAGGTTGGAAACGTTTCCAGCGCGGACCCGAGGGGAGTTGAAAACGTTTCCAAGATCTGTGGCGGTGATCGTGCCACCCGCTCTGTTGCGGTGTCAATCATCGGATGGGACCCGGGATCGATCCGGACGCCGCCCGAATCTCCAGCCGCAGCCGCGCGGCGGAACGATCCAGTGCTCGTCCCTGCTGCTGTTCTGGTGATGATCGAATCGGGTCCGAAGCCCACGACGGCGGCGCCGACCCGCGCTTCGTCTACGCGAACCGGACCGCGCAGCGGTGTTTCGAGTACGGCTGGGACGAGATCGTCGGGATGCCGTCGCGGTTGTCCGCGGGGTCGGATGCGCAGGCGACCGCGACCGCCTGCTCGAAGACGCCCGGCGCCAGGGGTTCACCGACGACTACCGCGGCGTCCGGGTCGCCGCGAGCGGTCGGCGCTTCTGGATCGAGAAGACCTTGCTGTGGAACCTGCTCGACGCGGATGGGCACCGCTGCGGGCAGGCCGCCCTGATCCGCGATTGGCGCGACGTCACGTGACGACCACTGTGGACGGTCCGCGCTGGCCTCTCCAGAACGTCCGGGCGCACCGCGCGTGGATCACTCCGGCGGAGTTGCGTAGGTGGCCGCCCCGGACCAGTCGATGGCGATGAAGTCCTCGTCGCCCACGACCCATGCGTCGTGCCCGGGGGAGAGGACACCCGTTTGCCCGGCCCCGATCTCGCCTTCCTGACCGTCGTCCATCGCGATGTGCAGCGTGCCGGACAGGACGTACATGGTGTGCGCCTGCTGGCAGCTGCCGGTCTGCACGATCGGTTTGACGTCGTTCGACCAGCGCCAGCCGGGGTGCAGCACGGTGCGCCCGACAGTCACCCCCGGGAGTTCGACGAGGCCCAGCTCGCCGTGCTCGAACGTGCGCGTCTCGTCCGGCTTGCCGAGATCCTTGACTTCGAACGTCATCGGTCCTCCTCGATTGCGCACGGATACCGCACAGTGCGCAGCCTGCGACCCGGGTCGGTCAGGGACCAGGGTCGAAAGGCGCATGTGTCGAACCGGGCTCCGGGAACTGGACCGCTTCGTCCCGCGCCGCCCGCCGGATGCAGTCGACGAGCTTCTCGACGATCGCCGAGTTGTTGTGCCTGGCCGTGGCGACGGAGAGCGGCACCCGGAACTGGTCGTTCTCGAGCCGGCGGTACACGACGCCGTGGCGCTGCATGCGCACGACCGATTCGGGCAGGACGGACAGCCCGACGCCTGCTGCCACGAGCCCGAGGATCGTTTCCTGGTGCACGGCGCGTTGCTGCACCCGCGGCCGTGCTCGCGCGGTTTCGAAGATCTCGAGGACGGCTTCGCAGTAGTCGGGCATGAGGCGGTGGGGGACCAGCACGAGGGGTTCGGCCGCGAGGAGGTCCAGCGGAACGGGATCGCGGTCGGCGAGCGGGTGCGCTTCGGGGATGACGGCGACGAGTCGTTCTTCCAGGACGGGGGTGACGGTGAGCCCCACCGGTGATGTCCCGGTCCTGACCAGCCCGATGTCGATCTCGTCCTCGTAGAGCGCCTCCACCTGCTGAGCCGTGGTGAGCTCGTTGAGGTGGAGCTTGACGTTCTCGTGGCGCTCGCGGAACAAGCGCACTGCCGGCGGCAGCACGGACAAGCTGGCGGAGCTCACGAACCCGATGGTCAGTTCACCGGTGTTGCCGCTGGCGCCCTCCTGCGCCAGCGTCGGCAGCTCGTCGACCGCGTTAAGGATGCGGCTGGCCTGCTCGACGAGGGCCTTCCCGGCATCGGTCAGCGACACCTGCCGAGTGCTGCGCTCGAACAGCTCGGCGCCGAGCTCGCGCTCGAGCTGGCGGATGGCGACGCTCAGCGGCGGCTGCGTCATGTTGAGCCGCCGCGCCGCATTCGCGAAGTGCAGTTCTTCGCTGGCCACGAGGAAGTACCGCAGGTGCCGAAGTTCCATTCATTCTCCGGACGCTAGTAATCGGAAGCCAACCGATATTGGACACCTTGCTTCCGGGGCTGTCTACTGCTGGGCATTCCAGGCCCGGCGTTTCCAGGGAGGTGCGATGTCGTTCACCGCGTGGAGCGTTCTCCTCGACATCGGTTCCATCTGCGGACTGCTGCTCATCGGCAAGCTCGTCCGGGCGAAGGTCCGCTGGGTGCAGCGATTGCTGCTTCCCGCCAGCATCATCGCGGGTGTGCTCGGACTGGCGCTCGGGCCCAACGGTGCTGGGCTGATCCCGTTCTCGTCGCAGCTGGGCACCTACGCGACGATCCTGACCGCGGTGGTGTTCGGCGCGCTGCCGCTGACCGATTCGTTCGCCGTGCGCGGCAAGATCCGCAGCGCGCGGGTGATGTGGTCGTACTCGGTGTCGTCCTACGTCCTGCAGTGGGGTCTCGGCCTGCTGTTCGCGATTGCGGTGCTCGGCTGGTTCTTCGACCTGCCCGATGGTTTCGGGCTGCTGCTCGCGGCCGGGTGGGCCGGTGGTTTCGGCACGGCATCGGCGGTCGGGGGCACGCTGTCCGACGCCGGGTGGCAGGAGGCGACGTCGCTGGGTTTCACCTCGGCGACCGTCGGAGTGGTGGTGTGCATCGTCGGTGGCCTGGTCCTGGTGAAGTGGGGCGCCAAGTACTCCCGGGGGAGCGCGGCAGGTGTCGCGGACCTCCCGGAGTCGATGCGCACCGGTCTCCTGGCGGCGCCCGAGGAGCGGGAGCCGATCGGCCGGGCCACGGTTTCGCCGAGCTCGTTGGAACCGCTGGCCATGCAGCTGTCGCTCGTCGTGATCGTCACGCTCGCCGGGTACCTGGCGACCAAGGGGTTCGCCCTGCTGTTCCCGGACGTGTCCGTTCCGGTGTTCGCCGCGGCGTTCCTCTGCGGGCTGCTGCTGCGGACGGTCATCGACCGGACGCCGGCCCGGGAGTACTTGGACGGCGCCACGATCAAGAGCATCTCCGGTTCGGCGACTGACTTCCTGGTGGCGACGGGCATCGCTTCGATCGTGCCGAGCGTGGTCGCGGGTTACGCCGTCCCGCTGGCTTTGCTCATGGTGTTCGGCCTGGTCTACTGCCTGCTGATCTTCCGCTACCTGACGCCGCGGATGTTCGGCGAGCAGTGGTTGGAGCGCGGGCTGTTCACCTGGGGCTGGTCGACGGCTTCCATCGCCACCGGACTGGCCCTGCTGCGCATCGTGGACCCGCGGTTGAAGAGCGGCACGGTCGAGGAGTTCGGGTTGGCCTACGTGGGTTTCGGTCCGGTCGAGATCCTGCTGGCGATCGTCGCGCCGATCGCCGTCGTCGCCGGATTCACCGGGTCCTTCATCACGGCCACGATCGTCTTCGGTGTCGCGTTGCTCGTCCTGACGTTCGTCCGGCGTTGGCCGGCGGCGCACCAACGCGCGGGAACCGCCGCGGCTGAACAGCAGTAGTACGAGGGAGGGCGGGGCAAGTGGCAGGCACAACCGACATCGTCATCGTCGGCGGCGGATTGGAAGGGCTCGCGATCGCGTGGTCGCTGGCCGAGAGGGGCGGCGTCGGGGTGACAGTCCTCGAACGCGGCACGCTGTGCTCCGGTATGACGGCCAAGTCGAGCGGCATCGTCCGGTGCCACTACGGCGTGCCGTCCCTCGCGGCGATGGCCAGGGACGGTGCCGAGGTGTTCTCCAGCGCGGAGCAGATCCTCGGGGCAGACGTGGGTTTTCGGCGAACGAGCTACATCGTCGGCGTCGGTGAGGTGAACGCGGCGTCGCTGCGGGCGAACGTGGCCATGCACCGGGAACTCGGCATCGAGGTGGAGCTCGTCGACCACGACGCGGTCGCGCAGTTGTGGCCCGGCATGCGGCTCGACGACTTCGCGGCGTTCGCCCACGAGCCCGGGGGCGGGCACGGCGACGCCTACCTGACCGGGATGGCCTTCGCCAAACGAGCGCGCGAGCTGGGCGTGCAGATCCTGCAGGGGACACCGGTCGAGGCCTTGCGCATCGGGCCCGGCGGGGACGTCATCGGGGTCGAACTCGGCAACGGCGACCGCATCGACGCCGGCGCGGTCGTGCTGGCCAGCGGGGTGTGGTCCCCGGAGCTGGCCGGCCCGGCCGGTCTCGACCTGCCGATCCGGCCCCAACGCGAGCAGATCCTCCTGGTCGGCACCGGTGAGCCGCTCCGGGACGTGCCGGTGTTCTCCGACCTGGTGAACCTGCAGTACTTCCGCGGCGAGCCGTCCGGTGAGCTGCTGGTGGGCAACAGCGATCACAGCAGTCCCGAGTTCGCCGACCCGGACGACTACTCGAACCGGGCCGACCCCGGGTTCGTCGAGGTGAACATCGGCAAGCTCGACCACCGGTTGCCCGCGATGCCGGATCCGCGCATCGCGAGCTCGTACGCGGGCTGCTACGACGTGACCCCGGACTACAACCCGATCATCGGACCCGCACCCGTCGAGAACCTGTTCCTGGCGGTCGGGTTCAGCGGCCACGGCTACAAGATCTCGCCCGCGGTCGGGAAGTTGGCGGCCGACCTGCTGCTGGACGGTGCGAGTTCGGAACCGTCGGTCGACGCCGCCGATTTCCGGTTCGAGCGCTTCGCCGAAGGGCGACCGCTCGTCAGCCGCAACCCCTATCGAGGCGCCGGGGAAATGCGCTGACGCGCTGGGATTTCGCTGGCGGGAGCCGTGGAATCCAGCCGGGTGCAACGGACTGTGAACTGGGAGCACGTGTGATGAGTGACGTCGTTGTCATCGGCGCCGGGGCCATCGGGGTGACCGTGGCCTGCGACCTGGCCCAGCGCGGAATGTCCGTCCAGGTCCTCGACAGCGGTCGCGCAGGAGCGGGAACGACCGCGACGACCTTCGCGATGGACATCACGGCGCGGAAGACACCCCGGCACTACTTCGACCTCGCGCTGCGCAGCGCAGCCTTGCACGAAGAGCTGAACGAGCGTTGCGGTGAGCTGGAGTGGCGGTTCCCCGCGCCATCGATCGAGTGGGGGACCAACGAGCACGACAGCAACGTCATGCTCGCTCGCCGCGATCGGCTGGCGGAGTGGGGGTACGAGTCGGAAGTGGCCGACATCGCCGATCTCCGGCACCTGGACCCAGGCTTGCGACTGCCGGCCGCGGCCGGTGGTGCGGCAGTGATCTATCCGCAGGCGAGCTGGTACGACCCCGCCGCCTACGTCTCCGGAATGCTCGCCCGGGCCAGGAGAGCTGGTGCCGTCCTGCACGAGGGTGTGGAGGTCACGGGCCTGCACTACCGCCGAGGCACGCTCGCAGGCGTGCTTTCGGGGGACCGCGTCTGGGAAGCCGACCACGTCATCAACTGCGCGGGTCCAGCCGCTGGCCGCATCGCGGAGATGGCGGGAGCGGACCTGCCCCTGGATCTGATCCCCGGAGTCATCGGCCACCTCGATCCCGTACCCGGGCTCGACCTCCGGTCGATCTGGACTTTGTGGACGATCAACTTGCGGCCGACCCGCAACGGTGGTGTGTGCCTGCACTCGTACCCGCTCGACGCGGAACTCCCCCGGGGGAGCGGTGCGGACACCCGGGTTCCGCGAGATCTGCTGGACAGGTTGTGGACGCAGGCCCGGCCCCTGCTGCCCGAGCGGGCAGCCGAAGTCCCGTTGACCGCGGCAGTCGGTGTGCGCCCGGTCCCCGCCGACGGACTGCCCATCGTGGGGATCGTGCCGGACGAACCGCGGCTGTACCACGTCGTCACGCACAGCGGAATCCACCTCGCACCGGCCCTGGCGGAACTCGTCGCCGCCGATGTGACTTCGGAGGGGAAGAACCCGGCCCTCGAGCCCTACCGGGCCGACCGAGTCGTCGGAGCGCACGCCGAAGCGCTCGACGACAGCATGCGCGAGATGACCCGGACCTACGGGTCGGGCGTTTAGGTCGTGGTTTCGCGGTGGGGTGGGGGAGAGGTGGGGGCGGCCCAGATGTTCATCGGGATGCTCGCGACGCTGCGGCCCGCTTCATCGAGTTCGCGTCCCATCCGCTTGATCGAGCGCAGCACCATGGACCGGTCGATGATCGACAGGCGGGGTGCCGCGTCGGCGAGCTTCGCCTCGATGACCGGTGCTTCGCGCAGCGAGCGCGTGTTGAGGCCGAGCAGGAGGTTCGGTTGGCCTCCGGAGATCTGGAAGCACGCGCGGATGCCCTCGATGCGGTGCAGGATCGTTCTGATCGTTTCCGCGTCGTCGGGGCTGACGTGCGCCCAGAGCCACGTGATGACCGGCCAGCCGGAGGCGGGCAGCGCGATGTCGCAGCGCAGGACGACCCGGCCGTGGTTGACCAGTTCGGCCAGCCGGCGGCGAATCGTGCTCTCGCTCAAGCCCGTTCGTCCGGCCATAGTGGACACCGGCATGCGGCCGTCCTCGCCGAGCAGGAGGATCAGCTGCTTGTCGACGTCGTCGTAGGGGCGGAGGCCGTCGGGGCGGTTCGCGGCGAGCTGGGTCAGGTGGCGGGGCAGGCTCCGGGCCATGATGGCGCGCTGGGTCGCGTCGATGACCTTGAGCTTCCAGTGGTCGCCCATCGTGAGCACCTTCGTCACGGCGTGGCTGCTCGCGCTGACGACCCCGGGGATCGAACCGAGGGAATCGAGCAGGAAACGCGAGAGGAACGCCAGATCGCGCACCTCGACGAGGATCGTGAGCGCGCGCGGGCCGCTCGTGTGCTCGAGGTTGAGGACGTGGGGCAGGCGGGCGATCCGGTTCGCGATGGCGAGGGTCTCCGAGGCGGCGCAGCTCAGCTCGATGACGGCTAGGCACGACTCCGGCGTGCCGTGCCCGGCCGCGCGGCCCGTGACCCACGCCGTGCCGCTGTCGCTCAACCTGTTCCAGCGGCGGGCCACCGTGACCGGGTCGACGTCGAGCGCCCGGCTGAGCTGCGTCCACGACGCTCGCGGGTTGATCTGGAGGCAGTTGACGATGGCGAGGTCGAGCTCGTCCGCGATGCCGGTGGAATCCTGCACGATCTCACCCCTTGCTGCGCAATCCTGCATTTCCCCCGCCTGGTCGCGGGCGAATGCCATCATCATTCACCCGTTTGATGGATGCAAATCTCGACTACCTGGAGCTCAACCCGCATGCCGGCCGACACCACGCCTCTGACCCCGTCCACCACGACGTTGGACTGGATCGCACGCCTCATCGGCGTCGACACGACGAGCCGCGACAGCAACCTGCCGCTCATCGACGTCGTCGCCGACGAGATCCGCGCCCACGGGGTCGAGCCGACGTTGATCCCCAACGCCGAGGGGACCAAGGCGAACCTCCTCGCCACGTTCCCCGCCGCCGACGGATCGACCACGGGCGGCATCGTCCTGTCGGGCCACACCGACGTGGTCCCCGTCGACGGGCAGCGGTGGAGCAGCGACCCGTTCACCTCCGAGGTGCGCGGCGACCGGCTCTACGGCCGGGGCGCGTGCGACATGAAGTCCTTCGTCGGCGCCGTCGTCGCGAAGCTGCCGCAGCTGGCCGCCGAGCCGCTGCGGGAACCGGTCCACCTCGCGTTCTCCTACGACGAGGAGGTCGGGTGCGTCGGCGTGATCCCGCTGGTCGACGAGATCGTCCGGCGCGGTCTGCGCCCGCGGGCCTGCATCGTCGGGGAACCGACGAGCATGAGGGTCATCCGCGGCCACAAGTCGATCACGCTGATCCGGGTGGCCTTCCACGGCCTGGCCGCGCACTCCTCGCTGACGCCGCAGGGCGTCAACGCGATCGAGCACGCCGCCCAGCTGGTGCGCTTCGTGCGCTCCACCGCCGATCGGTTCCGCGCTGACGGACCGTTCGACGAGTTCTTCGACGTGCCGTTCACGACGGCGACGGTCAACGAGATCTCCGGCGGCATCGCGGTCAACACCGTCCCCGCCGAGTGCGCGCTGAGCTTCGAGTTCCGCTCGGTGGCGGGGGTCGACGTCGACGAGATGATCGACGTGTTCCGCACCGAGGTTCGGCGCATCGAGACCGAGATGCAGGCGGAGAACCCGGGCGCGCGGGTCGAGATGTCCGTCGCCGCGTCGACCCCCGGGCTCGACACGGCACCGGACGCCGAGGTCATCCGCCACGTCACCAAGTGGGGCGGCGAGGAGTCGCCGGCGAAGGTCACCTACGGCACCGAAGCCGGTCTCTTCCAGCGCGCCGGCATCCCGACGGTGGTGTGCGGCCCCGGCGACATCGCGCAGGCCCACACGGCGGACGAGTTCGTCGAACTCGACCAGATCGCGCGCTGCGAAGCTCTCCTCGACAACCTCGTCGACGAACTGCGCTCCTGACCGCGCAGCCAGCGTCACCCCTACCGAAAGGGACACATGTCCACCGTCACGCCGGAACGCATCGCGGCCGCCCGAAAGGCCGTGATCAGCAGTTCGATCGGTGCGGCCCTCGAGTGGTTCGACATCATCGTCTACGCGTCGTTCGCGGTCGTCATCGCGAAGAACTTCTTCCCGGAGGGCAGCGGGAGCTCCGGCCTGCTGCTCACCTTCGCGACCTTCGCCATCTCCTACGTCGTGCGCCCGCTCGGCGGCCTGCTCCTCGGCAGCTACGGCGACCGGCACGGCCGCAAGAAGGCGCTCACGGTGACGCTCCTGCTCATGATGGTCGGGACGATCCTCATGGCAGCGGCGCCGACCCACGACGCGATCGGGGCCTGGGCGGGCCTGATCATCCTGCTCTCGCGACTCGTCCAGGGCTTCTCGGCCGGTGCCGAATTCGGCACGGCCACCACGTTCCTGGTGGAAACGGCGCCGAACCGCAGGGCCTACTACGCGTCGTGGCAGATCGCCAGCCAAGGCGCGTCGATGTTCCTCGCCTCGGCCTTCGGCTACGTCCTGTTCACGTACCTGCCGGAGGAGGACCTCTACGCCTGGGGCTGGCGGATCCCGTTCATCATCGGCATCCTCGTCGGCCCGGTCGGCCTCTACATCCGGGCGCGGCTGTCCGAGACCGAGGAGTTCAGCCAGGGGCCGCGGGAGCAGGCGCCGGTCCGAACGGTGCTGACCCGCCACATCGGCCGGGTCCTCGCCGGTGCCGCGTGCGTCGGCGTCGCGACGCTGTCGGTCTACCTCATCCTCTACATGCCCACCCTCGCGACGAAGCAGCTGGGGGTGCCCGCGAGCGCTGCTTACCTCGGCGGCGCGGTCGCCGGCCTCGTCACGCTCGTCGGCGTTCCCTTCGTCGGCATGCTGGCGGACCGGGTCGGGCCGGCGCGGGTGATGACGTGGTCGGCCGCCGCGGCGCTGGTGCTGGCCTGGCCGCTGTTCCAGGTCCTGGTCGGCTCGCCGACGGTGTTCACGCTGGTCCTGGTCACCGTGGTGCTCGGCGTCATCATGGCGTTCTACTTCGGCCCGCTGCCGGCGCTGCTCACCGCGATGTACCCGGGGGAGGTGCGCACCACCGGTGTTTCCGTCGCCTACAACGTCGGCGTGACCGCGATCGGAGGCGTCGCGCCGCTCGTGCTCACCTGGCTCATCGACGTCACCGGCTCGCTGAACTCGCCCAGCTTCTACTACATCGGCGTCGCCGTCATCTCCCTCGTCGGCCTGTCGTTCGCGCGGCGGATGGAAGGCGTGAACTGACCCCGGACCCTGGAACGACCTCGCGGCTGGCCTGCCCGAAACCGTTC
>NZ_JBEOVY010000083.1:0-24477 GCF_040295745.1 Saccharopolyspora sp. NPDC002686 | reverse complement strand
ATCGAGTTCGCCCGCGCGGGCGGCAAGGTCAACACCGACGCGCTGGACAACTCGGCCGGGGTGGACTGCTCCGACCACGAGGTCATGCGGCCCCGGGGCGGACGGCGGAGGGTATTCCACCGGTTGCACGGTCGAGTGATGCCCTGGCCCGGAGCAGCCACCATCGATCGGTACTCTGGCTCACTGTGCAGTCCACGAGCACGGTAGACCGCCCAGAAGCTCCGCCCGAGACTTCGTCGCAGACCTGGCGGAAAGCCTTCAAGGACATCAGCGACGCCTACAGCCAGCGACAGCTGTGGGCGCACCTCGGCTGGCAGGACATCAAGCAGCGCTATCGGCGCTCGGTGATCGGCCCGCTGTGGATCACCATCAGCATGGCCGTCACCGTCATGGCGCTCGGCCTGCTGTACTCGCAGTTGTTCGAGACGAAGCTGGAAGACCACCTGCCGTACCTGGCGGTCGGGTTCATCATCTGGGGCTTCATCTCCAACTGCGTCAACGAGGGCTCCGAGGTCTTCATCTCGAACGAGGGGCTGATCAAGCAGCTCCCCGCGCCGGTCTCGATCCACGTGCTGCGGTTGCTGTGGCGGCAGGTGCTGTTCTTCCTGCACAACCTCGCCGTCTACTTCGTGCTGCTGATGATCTTCCCGAAGCCGCTGTCCCTCACGGTGCTGCTGGCCATCCCGGCGTTCGCACTGATCGCGATCAACGGTGCGTGGGTGATCATCGTGGTGGGCACCATCTCGACCCGGTTCCGGGACATCCCGCCGGTCACGCAGAGCATCGTGCAGCTGATGTTCTTCATGACGCCGATCGTGTGGAACTACGACCAGTTCAAGACGAACCCGAACCCCGCGATCGCCGAACGCGCCCGGTTGGCCGAGATCAACCCGTTCATGCACTTCTTGGAGATCATCCGGCAGCCGATGCTGGGCAGCCCGATCGTGTGGCACCACTGGCTGATCGTCGGTGTGTTCACCGTCGTGGGGTGGGCAGTGGCCCTGGTCGTGCTGCGCAACTACCGCTCCCGCATCTCCTACTGGGTCTGAGTGAGGTCGAACTGTGGTCAGCATCGACGTCTGGAACGCTGCGGTCGACTTCCCGATCTTCGACGCGAAGTCCCGCTCGTTGAAGAAGGCCGTGCTCGGCAAGGCCGGCGGCAAGATCGGCACCGACAGCCGGGTGCCGATCATCGAGGCGCTGCACGACATCAACCTGTCGCTGCGGCACGGTGACCGGGTGGCCCTGGTCGGCCACAACGGTGCCGGCAAGTCCACCCTGCTGCGCCTGCTCAGCGGCATCTACGAGCCGACCCGGGGCAGCTCGCGGGTGGTCGGCAAGGTCGCGCCGGTGTTCGACCTCGGCGTCGGCATGGACCCGGAGATCTCCGGGTACGAGAACATCATCATCCGCGGTCTGTTCCTCGGCATGAGCCGCAAGGAGATGGAGAAGCGGATCGACGACATCGCCGAGTTCACCGAGCTCGGCGACTACCTGGCGATGCCGCTGCGCACCTACTCCACCGGTATGCGGGTGCGGTTGGCGCTCGGCGTGGTGACCTCGATCGACCCCGAGATCCTGATCCTGGACGAGGGCATCGGCGCGGTCGACGCGGAGTTCCTGGAGAAGGCCCGGGACCGGCTCAACGACCTGGTCAAGCGGTCCGGCATCCTGGTGTTCGCCTCGCACTCCGACGAGTTCCTGATCGAGCTGTGCAGCTCCGCCATCTGGATGGACAAGGGCGGCATGCGCGAACAGGGCTCGCTGCGCGAGGTCCTGACGCACTACAAGGGTTACGACCCCTTCGAGTACCTCAGCGAGGAAACCCTGGCCCGGATCGGCGAATCCGCGGCCACGATCGGGAGCAAAGAAGGCGCATGAGCACCGACTCCGCACAGCAGCTGCCTGCCGGGTCCGTAGTCGCGGTGATCGTCACCAGGCACCGTCGCGAGCTGCTGGCCGAGTCCTTGAAGGTCATCGCGAGCCAAACGCGGTTGCCGGACCACCTGGTGGTGGTCGACAACGGGCCGGACCAGTCCGCCGAGGACGTGGTGGCCGACTGCTCGATCCCGTCGACCTACATCGCCTCGCAGCGCAACCTGGGCGGCGCCGGCGGCTTCGCGCTGGGCATGCTGACCGCGCTGTCGCTGGGCGCCGAGTGGGTGTGGCTGGGCGATGACGACGGCCGTCCGGCCGACGAGCACGCGCTGGAGACGCTGCTGGACGTCGCCACCAAGCGGCGGCTGGCCGCGGTGTCGCCGGTGGTCGTCAACATCGACACCCCGGACAAGCTGGCGTTCCCGATGCGCCGCGGTCTGACCTGGAAGCGGCGGGTCAGCGAACTCGGCGAGGGCGACTTCCTGCCCGGCATCGCGTCGCTGTTCAACGGCGCGCTGTTCCGCGCTTCGACGCTGGACGTGGTGGGTGTGCCGGACTACCGGCTGTTCTTCCGCGGCGACGAGGTGGAGATCCACCGGCGGGTGGTGCGCTCCGGGCTGCCGTTCGGCACCACGCTCCGGACGCGCTTCCTGCACCCGGACGGCTCGGCGGAGTTCAAGCCGATGCTGGGCGGCCGGTTCCACGCGCAGGACCCGTCGGACGCGAACAAGCGCTACTACACCTACCGCAACCGCGGCTACCTGATGTCGCAGCCGGGGATGCGCAAGATCGGGGCGCTGGAGATCGCCCGGTTCGGCCTGTACTTCGTGGGGCAGAAGCGCGACCCGAAGGCCTTCAAGGAGTGGCTGCGGCTGGTCCGCCAGGGCCAGCGGGAGCAGTTCTTCCGCCGTTGATCGTCGTCTCGTGAGCGCGTAGCGGGGTTCGGGCCCGGCTGCGCGCTCACGACGTTCCTGAACGAGTTGCGGCGCAACGGAAAACTGTCACCGACCGGTCACGAAACACTGAGAGTGACCTGAGAGCAACCTGAGTTCGCAGCTCACGGCGTTACCCGGGGTGGTGTTCTGCACACCCGCCGAGTGCCGCGGCAAGCCCCGGACCAGCAACTACTATTCTCCACCCGTGCTCAGTGACCAGGAGGAAAACCGCCGAACGGACGATGATCCGGCGCGCGCCGAGGTGAACACGCGGCAACCGTCCGCGAAGCGGCTCAAGCTGTTCGCGACGATCTTCGGACTGCTCGGCACGGTGCTCGCCCTGTCGGTGCCGTTCCTCCCGGTCAACTACGAGATCACCACGCTGAAGTGGCCGACGGCGGAAGGCACCAAGTCGGTGTCCGCACCGCTGGTGAGCTACTCGCCGGTGTGGCTGAAGGCCGACGTGCCGTGCGCCTCGGCGCGCAGCCTCGACCAGCGCACCAACGGCCCCGGCACCCTGCTGAGCACCAATCCGCCGTCCTCCGACTACGGCAACCTGACCGGCTTAGTCCTCCAGGTCGACAACGGCCACCTGACGCTGCTCAACAAGGGCCAGCAGGTCGGCACCGCGCCGCTGCCCGACGGCGACTGCACGATCGCGCTGAAGTCCGACGCCTACGAGACCACCGCCACCGCGGGCGGCGAGTCGCTGGCGGACCTGCACGGCGACCAGCGCCCGCAGCTGACCGGCATCTACTCCGGTCTCAACGACGGCATCGACAACGTGCACGGCCTGTCGTTCGAGGCCCGCGTCGACAACCGCTACGAGAGCCAGCCGACCACCCTCAAGATCGTCGTGATCGCGCTGGCCGTGGTGGCGTTCATCGGTTCCCTGGTCTGCCTGCGGCGGCTGGACGTGCGCGCCGGGCGGCGGCCCCCGAAGTGGGCCCCGGCCAAGTGGTGGAAGCCGACGTTCCGGGACGTCTCGGTGATCGGCTCGCTCGTCGTCTGGTGGGCCATCGGCGCCATGACCTCCGACGACGGCTACATCCTGACGATCGCGCGGGCGCGCGAGAGCTTCGGCTACGTCAGCAACTACTTCCGCTGGTTCGGCGTGCCGGAAGCGCCGTTCGGCTGGTTCTACGAGCTCTACGCGCTGTGGGTGCAGATCTCCACCGCGACGCCGTGGGTGCGCCTGCCCGCGCTGCTGATGGGCATCGTGTCCTGGCTGCTGATCAGCCGCGAGGTGCTGCCCCGGCTCGGCCAGCAGGTCCGGCGCTCCAACGCCGCCGGCTGGGCCGCCGCCGCGGTGTTCCTGGCGTTCTGGCTGCCCTACAACAACGGCCTGCGCCCGGAGCCGGTCGTGGTGCTGTTCTCGCTGCTGGCGCTGTGCGCCGTCGAGCGCGCCGTGGCCACCGGGCGGCTGATGCCCGCCGCGCTGGGCCTGGTCGTCGCCGCGCTGTCGGTGGGCGCGAACCCGCACGGCATGGTGTCCGTGCTGCCGTTCATCGCCGCGCTCAAGCCGCTGTTCCGGCTGGTGCGCAAACGGGCCCAGGAGTTCGGCTGGCTGCCGGTGCTGGCGCCGATCGCCGCGTCCGGGTTCATCATCCTGACGCTGGTGTTCTCCGACCAGACGTACAAGTCGGTCATGGACGCCACCGAGCTGCGCACCGACCTCGGCCCGAGCCAGAGCTGGTACGAGGAGCTCAGCCGCTACAACCTGCTGTTCAGCGCGACGCCGGACGGCTCGATGACGCGGCGCTTCCCGGTGCTGCTGGTGATCCTGTGCCTGGTCACCTGCGCGGTCGTGCTGCTGCGCCGCAGCCGGATCCGGGGCGCGGCGCTGGGCCCGAGCCGGCGGCTGCTGGCCATCACCGCGATGTCCTTCGGCGTGCTGGTGCTCACCCCCACCAAGTGGTCCCACCACTTCGGCATCTTCGCCGCGTTCGGCGGCGCGCTGGCCGCGCTGACGGCGTTGGCGACCAGCAGCACGGTGCTGCGGTCCAAGCGCAACCGCGCGGTGTTCGTCGCGATGCTGATGGTGATCCTGGCGTTCGCGGCCACCGGCCCCAACGCCTGGTGGTACGTCTCGGGCTGGGGCGTGCCCTGGTTCAACATGCCGCCGCAGCTCGCCGGCTACAAGCTGAGCACGATCTTCCTGGGGATCGCGGCGATCGCGCTGATCGTGGCGTTCATCGAGCACCTGCGCATCGACGAGAACAACCCCAAGGTCGTCGACGAGAGCTTCGGGCGCGAGGAGAAGCGCAGCCGCGCGCTGCGGCTGGGCACCGCGCCGCTGTCGATCGTGTGCGCGCTGCTGGTGCTGTTCGAGCTGGCCAACTTCGGCAAGGTCATCCAGAAGCAGTGGGGCAGCTACAGCATGGGCTCCGACAACGTGAAGCAGATCGTCGGTTCCAGCTGCGGCCTGTCGGACTACGTCTACGTGGAGACCAACCCGCAGTCCGGCATGCTGCGCGTGTCCCCCGAGCAGCCGAGCAAGGGCGCGCCGTCGCAGGACGTGCGCATCCCGATCCCGCCAGACCGGCTGGAGGGCAAGGAGGACATCGACCAGTACATGCGGGCCAAGATGGTCGGGTTCAACCGACCGGGCCTGCCCGCCGGCGACGGCACCGACCCGGAGGAGCCCGACTGGAAGCCGCCGCACCAGTTCGGCAACGACCGGGCGCCGGTGTGGGGCAGCTACGACCCGGCCGGCACCGGCACCGGTGAGCTGCGCACCCAGTGGTACGACCTGCCGGAGCGCGCGCAGACCGGTGAGGTGCCGGTGGTGATCTCGCTTGCCGGCAACGAGTTCGGCGCGAACTCGATCGCGCTGGAGTTCGGCCACGACACCCCGGACGGGTTCCTGGTCACCGCCCGCAAGTTCGTGGTGCAGCCGGGCGGCCCGGGCTGGCGCGACTTCCGCTACACGGTCGGCGGCCTGTCCGAGGGCGCCACCAAGATGCGCATCGTGGCCACCGACAACTCGCTGGGCCCGAACGGCTGGATCGCGGTCAGCGCGCCCCGCGCGCCGCAGCTGGTGAACATGACCGACTTCGTCGGCGACCAGCCGACGTTCGTGGAGTGGACCGGCGCGCTGGTGCACCCGTGCCTGCAGCTGCCGGGCGTGCACAACGGTGTGGCGGAGATCCCGAAGTTCCGGGTGTCGGCCGGCGCCGAGGTGCGCGAGATCGGCCAGGGCTGGTCGTCGCCGGACGCGGGCGGGCCGTTCGGCTGGCTCAACGTGGCGACCAGCATGCGCGAGCTGCCGACGTACCTGAAGAACAACATCCACCGGGACTGGGGCTCGCTGTACGCGGTGGACCCGTACGAGCCGGACGCCCTGCCCGCCCAGGCGGCGATGGACGTGCACACCGAAACGCACTGGGGCAACTGGACGCCGGGCCCGCTGTCGAAGACGGTCCACCTGCCGGGCGACGTCCCGAGCAGCGACGACCGCAACGACGTCAAGGCGTTCGAGGCTCCGGAGGAGCAGGAACCCGACCAGTGACGGCTGGGGGCTCCCGGGTTCGGGAGCCCCTCACCGGTACGCCGTGGGCGAAATGCGCTGGTCGGTCCTCCGCTGAGGGTGAAACCGGGTGTTGCGGCCGGGATCGGCGTGGTGCTCTGGGATCCGGGTCCTCGACCGTCGGGGACCACTGCGATTGGGGGTTCCCATGCCCGAACTGCGACCCGGCCTGGTGCTGCACCTCGCGGGCGTGAGCCAGCCGCTGCACATCGCGCTCGACCAGTCCGAGGCGGACGTGCTGCGCGACGTGCTCGCCGACCTGATGGCCAACGGCGAGACCAAGGCGCTCACCACCGCCGACGGCGGCAGCTTCGCGGTGAACTTCGCGCACGTGGCCACGGCGCACGTCGAGACGACGCGCTCCGACGCCAACGCCTACGGTGCCCCGGCCCGGGGCACCGGCTTCCGCCGCAACTGATCAGAAGTCGCCGGGGCGGTTCGGGTCGAAGCCGACCGGCGGATCGGCCTGGAGCTGGCCGCCGACCAGCCGGATCGTGTGCCGGGTCGGCGTGCCGCTCGGGCAGCAGCCCGGATCGTCGGCGTTGTAGACGGGGAACTCGACCCGGACCGCCGTGCCGTCCTGGGAGACGATGCTCACCAGGCCGACCTCCATCTTCTGCGCCAGCCGCTGCCCGTCGAAGAAGAACACGGCCTGGCAGCGGCCGTTCGCGCTGCCCGTGCACATCGCGTGGATGGCCCGGACCGGTCCGGCGAGCTCGCCCTCCGGCGGGGTCGGGGTGAAGCCGTCCGCCTCGATCTCGGCCATCGCGGCGGCGAGGTCGAACTCCTCGGCCTCCTTCGTCGACGGCGCCTGCGTCGTCGGCGCGGGCGGCGCCGGCTCAGGCGCCTGACCGCAGCCGGCGAGCAACACGACGAGCAGGGACAGCAGTCCCGCGGAACGACGCACCAGAACCTCCGAAACCCGCGGGCACCCCACCGGCCCGCTTCGTCCGGTCCGACGCGCGACGTGGCCCAACCGTTCCCGCAAACCCGGCCCCGGCGCAGCAAAAAGCTCCGTCTCCGTTGGTCAGGCCCCGTGAGTACTTTGGGGGGCTATAGCAACCCAAAGTACTCACGGTCTTTGACCAGGGGAAACGGAGCTTTCGTGCAGGCTTTCGCAGCGGTGCCGAGCCGGTCAGTCCCGGAAGACGACCCACTTGAGCATCACGAAGTTGATCAGGGTGCCGAGGCCCTGAGCGACGATCCAGCAGACCGCGTAGCGCAGCTGCGGGTCGAAGTCGGGCAGCGTCAGGTACAGCAGCTGGTTGGTGCCGACGTTGACGAAGAACGTCGCGGTGTAGACGACCGCGAAGCCGAGCGCCTTCGCCTTGGCGTTGCCGGTGCTCGCCCCGCTGAAGGTGAACTTCCGGTTGATCAGGTACGAGGCGGTGGTGCCGAGGATGAACGACACCGCCTTGGAGGTCCAGTTCGGCCAGCCGAACGACAGCAGGAGCGCGTAGACCCCCGCGTCGATGATGGCGCAGAAGCCACCAATAGCGACGAATCGGATAAGCTGATTCACAACGCCTAGGCGCTTGGGCTCCGCCTGGTCCGTCTGGGCTTCGGCCACGGCCACTGGTTCACCTCGGGAATCGACGACAGGTCGTTCGGTGCCCAGGGCTTCTTCGCTCGGGCGCACCCGGCTGGACGCCGAAGACGCGGGAGTCCGGAACTCCGCGAACGTCCCGACGAGTGTAGCGATGACGCATCGCACATCACCGGAGACCGCGCGCACCCGCGGCGGTCGGTCGCCGTTGCGCGGATAGACTCGGCTGGGTGGGATCGGCAAACGACGAGCTTCAGACGCTGACGGGCTGGGGGCGCACGGCGCCGACCCAGGCGCACGTGGTGAGCACCCCGGACGTCGAGACGATCGCCCGAGCGGTCCTCGAGGCAGGTGAGCGCGGGGTCATCGCCCGCGGCCTGGGCCGCAGCTACGGCGACCCGGCGCAGAACGCCGGCGGCACCGTCATCGACATGACCGCCCTCGACCGGGTGCACCAGATCGACGTGGACGACGCCACGGTGGTCGTGGACGCCGGGGTCTCGCTGGACACCCTGATGCGCAGGCTGCTGCCGCACGGGTTGTGGATCCCGGTGCTGCCGGGCACCCGGCAGGTCACCGTCGGCGGTGCGATCGGCGCCGACATCCACGGCAAGAACCACCACTCGCAGGGCTCCTTCGGCAGCCACGTGCTGTCCCTGGACCTGCTCACCGCCGACGGCGAGGTCCGCACGCTGACCCCGGACGGCGAGGGCTCCGAGCTGTTCTGGGCCACGGTCGGCGGGATGGGCCTGACCGGCATCGTGCTCAAGGCGACGATCAAGCTCAAGCGCGTCGAGACCTCGTACTTCCTGGTCGACAACGTGCAGACCAAGAACCTCGACGAGCTGCTCGAGCACTTCACCGATGGCTCGGACGACAACTACGTCTACTCCGTCGCCTGGTTCGACTCGCTGGCCCGCGGCGACAAGATGGGGCGCGCGCTGCTCACCCGCGGCAACTCGGCCAAGCTCGAGGACCTGCCGAAGAAGCTGCGCAAGGACCCGCTGAAGTTCAACGCGCCGCAGCTGATGACCACCCCGCCGATCTTCCCGAACGGCCTGGTGAACAAGTTCACCATCACCGCGTTCAACGAGGTCTGGTACCGCAAGGCGCCGACGAAGTTCGGCGCGGTGCAGAACATCACCCAGTTCTTCCACCCGCTCGACCTGGTCGGCGAGTGGAACCGGATCTACGGCCCGAACGGCTTCCTGCAGTACCAGTTCATGGTGCCGTTCGGCCAGGAGGCGACGTTCCGCCGCTCGATCGACAAGATCAGCGCCTCCGGCCACGCCTCTTTCCTGAACGTGCTCAAGACGTTCGGCGAGGGCAACCAGGCGCCGATGTCGTTCCCCCGCAAGGGCTGGACGCTCACCGTCGACATCCCCGTCACGCCGGGCCTGGACCGGCTGTGCCGGGAGCTGGACGACATGGTCCTGGAAGCAGGCGGCCGCCTGTACTTGGCCAAGGAATCCCGCACTTCGGCGGAGATGATCGAGCAGATGTACCCGCGCATCGAGGAATGGCGCAAGATCCGCGCCGCGGTCGACCCGGAGGGCGTCTTCCGCTCCGACCTGTCCCGGAGGCTTCACCTGTGACCCCAGCAATGGAAACCAAGGACCTGATGGGCTGGGCGCGCACCGCTCCTTCGCGGGCGCGCGTGCTCAGCACCACGGACCTCGACGCGATCGCGGAAGCGGTCCGCACCGCCGACGAGCGCGGCGTCATCGCCCGCGGCCTGGGCCGCAGCTACGGCGACGTGGCGCAGAACGCCGGCGGTGTGGTCGTCGACATGACGCGGCTGAACCGGATCCACGAGATCAACCCGGACACCGCGATCGTCGACGTCGACGCCGGTGTCAGCCTGGACCAGCTGATGAAGGCGGCGCTGCCGTACGGCCTGTGGGTCCCGGTGCTGCCGGGCACCCGCCAGGTCACCATCGGCGGCGCGATCGCCAACGACATCCACGGCAAGAACCACCACAGCGCGGGCAGCTTCGGCAACCACGTGGTGGAGATGGACCTGCTCACCGCCGACGGCCAGGTGCGCAAGCTGACCCCGGAGGGCCCCGAGCAGGAGCTGTTCTGGGCCACCGTCGCGGGCATCGGCCTGACCGGCATCGTGCTCCGGGCGAAGATCAAGATGACCCGGACCGAGACCGCGTACTTCCTCGCCGACGTGGACCGCACGGCGAACCTCGACGAGACGATCGAGCTGTTCGACGACGGCTCGGACGACAAGTACACCTACTCGTCGGCGTGGTTCGACTCGATCTCGACGGGCCCGAAGATGGGCCGCGCCGCGTTCGGTCGCGGCTCGCTGGCGACCGTCGACCAGCTGCCGCCGAAGCTGCGCGCGAACCCGTTGAAGTTCGACGCCCCGCAGCTGCTGACGCTGCCGGACGTCTTCCCGCCGCGGCTGGGCAACAAGCTCACGTTCAGCGCGATCGGCGAGCTGTACTACCGCAAGACCCCGAAGCGCGGCCGGGACCTGATCCAGAACATCAGCGGCTTCTACCACATGCTCGACCTGATCGGCGAGTGGAACCGGGCCTACGGCTCGCAGGGCTTCGCGCAGTACCAGTTCTCCGTGCCCTACGGCAAGGAAGAGGAGCTCAAGCGGATCCTCCGCAAGATCTCGCACTCCGGGCACGTCTCGTTCCTCAACGTCATCAAGAAGATGGGTGAGGGCAACCGGGCACCGCTGTCCTACCCGCACCCGGGCTGGATGGTGTGCCTGGACTTCCCGATCGTCGACGGCCTGAGCCGGTTCTGCCTCGAGCTGGACGAGGACGTCCTGGCGCTGGGCGGTCGGCTGTACACCGCGAAGGACTCGCGGACCCTGGCGTCGACCTTCCACCAGATGTACCCGCGGGTGGACGAGTTCCGGAAGATCCGCCAGACCGTTGACCCCGAAGGCATTTTCGCTTCAGACATGAGCCGGAGGCTTGAGCTGTGATCGACGCAGTTGGAAACCCCCAGTCCCTGCTGGTGCTCGGCGGCACCTCCGACATCGCGCTGGCGACGGCGAAGAAGTACGCCGAAGCCCGCCCGCTGCGGATCATCCTCGCCGACCGCCCCGAGGAGCAGGAGCGCCTGAACGCGGCCGCCGAGTCGCTGCGCAAGACCGGCAGCACGGTGTCGATCCTGACCTTCGACGCCCGCAAGCCCGAGACCCACGCCGAGGTCATCGACAAGGCGTTCGCCGACGGCGACGTCGACGTCACGCTGATCGCCTTCGGCATCCAGGGCGACAACGAGAAGGGCTGGACCGACGTCGAGGCGGCCCGCGCGGTGGCCGACATCAACTACACCGCCCCGGTGTCGCTGGGCGTGCTGCTGGCCGATCGGCTGCGCAAGCAGGGCCACGGCAACCTCGCGGTGATGTCCTCCCCGGCCGGTGAGCGGGCGCGGCGGTCGAACTTCGTCTACGGCTCGTCGAAGGCCGGTCTGGACGTGTTCTTCTCGGGCCTGGGCTACGCGCTGGAGGAGCACGGCGTCAAGGTGACCGTCGTGCGGCCGAACTTCACGCACACCAAGCTGACCGAGGGCATGAAGGCCGCGCCGATGGCGAACACCCCGGAGAGCGTCGCGAAGGCGATCGTGGACGGCGTCCGCAAGGGCAGCCCGGTGGTGTACGCCCCCGCGCAGTTCCGGTTCGTGATGACGATCCTGCGGCACGTGCCGCGCGCCATCTTCCGCAAGCTGCCGATCTGATCTGCTTCCCGAACGGGGTCACCGGGATCGTCCCGGTGGCCCCGTTCGTCGTTCCGGGCCCGGTAACGTTTTGGTCTTCCGGGCAACGTTGCGGGGTCCTGGAGCGATCAGCTGTGTGACGGCGCTGTTGCGCTGCCCGATCTTCCCGACGCGCTCCGCGCTGGGGGAAGCGCGGATGCCTGGAGAAGTGGGGTTCACCGGGCGCCCGCGTCCGTGGGCCCTCCACCTGCCCTGCTGTACGGAGGGCCCACGGAACGTCCGTTCGCTCACCATTGCGCTGTGATGCGCATCACTCACCCCTCCTTGGAACTGCGACCGCCACCGCACGTCTTCCGAACGAGAAGCAGCTGACGGCACATGTTCAGGGGAGCTGGGGAAAATGCGCTTGCACACCACCGGAAAAGCACTGCTCGCGGCAGCGGTCTGCGTCGTCTCGCTCAGCGCGTGCGGGAACGCGCAGCAGTCGTCGAATTCGCTCCAGGTCGACAACGCGGCCAACGGGAGCAGCGGCCAGGGGCGCTCCGGCGGCCCCGCGGACTGCGCGGCGGACCAGCTGAAGCCGTCGTTCGTGCTCTCCACGACCGGTTCCGCCGCCGGCTACGTCTCGGTCACCAACGAGGGCTCCGAGCCGTGCGTGCTGGACAGCGACTACCCGACCATCGAATTCCTCAACCGGGACGCCCAGCCGGTCGAGGACGTCACCTACCTGCAGGGCGAGCCCGGCACCCATCCGCTCACGCTCGCGCCTGGCGAGGTCGCCGCCGCAGAGCTCGACTGGAAGGACATGGGCGACGACTGCGTGGCCCGCGTCTGGGCGATGGGCCTGAAGGTGCGGCCGGACGACCCGGCCAAGTCGGTCGACCCGATGCTCAACGACAAGCCCTGGGTGTTCGACCTGTGCGGCAACGAGGTCACCGCCGACGGCTGGCGGCGCGGCTGACCGCTCCGGCGCGCGCTGTTCGTCCGAGTTGAAAAAGGACGAACAGCGCCGTGATCCAGATCACCGATCAGTTCTTGGAACTGCGGCTGCGGCTGCGCGTCTATGGGTTCAGGAAGTGATTGAACCCACATGTTCGGGGGATTCGGAGAAATGCACTTACGCACCATCGGGAAGACCATCGCCGCAGCGACTATCTGCGTTGCTTCGCTCAGCGCCTGCGACCTTCCGCAGTCGCAGTCCCAGCAAGCACCGCAAACGCAGCAGAGCAGCAACACGTCCGGCGAAACTCCCAGCGAGCAGAGCGAATCGACGAGTTCCCCGGAATCATCCGAATCCGCGGAAACGAGCAGTTCGACCGATTCCGGCGATGACGTCTCCGCTTGCGATGTGGAGCGGATGAACACGTCGTTCCGGCTCGCCACGACGGGCTCGGTGGACGGTTATCTCGAGGTCACCAACGATGGCGGAAATCCCTGCACCCTGAAGAGCTCTTACCCGACGGTGGAATTCATGGGCCGGGACGGCACCGGCGTCTCGGACGTCACCTACAAGCAGGGCTCGGGCGGCTCCGGCTCGGTCACGCTGCAGCCCGGCGAGACCGCCAGTTCGGACGTCGAGTGGCAGGCCAGCGGTGACCAGTGCGTCGCGCGGGTGTGGGCGCTGAACCTGTCGCTGCAGCCGGGCGAGAAGCCGAAATCGGTGGACCCGGTGCTCAACGACCAGCCGGGCCAGGTGTTCGACCTGTGCGGCCACGAGGTCACCGTCAGCGGCTGGCAGAAGGGCTGACCCAGCAAACTCCGAAGAGGACCCCTGCCATCTCCGGCAGGGGTCCTCTTCGTTGCGTGCGGCGGACCTGCCGAAATGTGCTTTTCCCGCCGGAAGGGCAACCTCTTGCGTTGTGCCGATCGTCAATCGGCTGGACGAATTTCGGCGCGCGAAAGCGGTGATCGCGCAGTGCGTTCGCCAGGATGGCGGACGCACCGTTCAACGCCAGGAGGACCGTTGGAGCACCCGAGCAGCTCTGTGCAACTCGAGCCACCCGCCGAGACCAGGCCGGCCGCCGCGCCGACCGAGTCCCGGTTCGGGCGGTGGCTGGCGCACCTGCTCGCGCTCTGCGTCGGCGTCGTCGGCCTGGTCTGCGCGTTATCGCTGCCGTTCGCCCCGGTGTGGGTGGACCGCACCGAAGTGCACTGGCCCGGCCCGGAAGCCGAGACCACGACGGCGCTCTTCGCGCCGTACCGACCGGCGTCGTTCGAGGCGTCCGTGCCGTGCTCGACGATGCGCAACGCCCTCGACCGGCCGGGGCGGACCACCGTCCTCACCACGCTGCCGCCGGGCAGCGACCGCGAAGGCCTGGTGCTGACCGCTGAGGACGGCAAGCCGAAGCTGCTGCTCGACCAGAAGCAGGTCGAGCTGCCGCCGAACGCCTGCCGGTTGGAGATCAGCGCCGACGCGCAGCGCTCGCAGGTGACCGTCGACGGCAGGCAGCCGATCGCGCTGCCCGGCCTCGCGGCGCCGGAGGTCTTCACCTTCGCCACCGACCTCGATCCCGGGCAGCTGACCGGGGTTTCGGTCACCGCCCGCACCTTCTCGTGGTTCGACACCTCGCCCACCGAGCTCAAGAGCGCGCTGATCACCGCCGCGCTGGTGCTCTCGCTCGTCTCGCTGCTCCTGCTCCTCGTGCACGCGCCACCGGCGTTCGGTTCCCTGCGGGTGGCGCTCACGCCGCTGCCGGTGGACGTCGGCGTCGCGGCCGTGCTGGCGGGCTGGCTGGTCATCGGTCCGCTGACCGACGACGACGGCTTCGCGATGATGACCGTCCGCAACTACGACGACGCCGGGGACATCGGCAACTACTACCGCTGGTTCAACGCGTCGGAAACACCGTTCACGCTGGTCCAGCACCTGATGCGGTGGTGGTCGGCGGACGACCTGTCCCCGGTCTGGCTCCGGGTGCCCAGCGCGGTGGCCGGACTGCTGACCTGGTTCGCGGTCAGCCGCGGGATCGTCGCGCCGGTGTGCCGCGGCGCCCGGCGGTTCCCGCTGCACCTGGTCGCGGCGGTGTTCTTCCTGGCCTGCTGGCTGCCGTTCGGCCTGGGCATCCGCCCCGAAGCGTTCCTCGCGCTGGGCACGTCCGCGCTGGTCGCGGCGCTGCTGAAGCTGGACCGGACGCGGGCCCCGCAGCTGTGGCTCGGGATCGCGGCCCTGATCGCCGGGCTGACCGCGGCCGTCACGCCGACCGGCATCAGCGCGCTGCTGATCGTGCTGGTGTTCGCGCCGCGCATCTGGCGGGTGCTGGTCCAGCCCGGCGTGCTGCCGCGCTGGATCCTGGCGCCGACCCGCGCGGCGCTGGCCGCGTGCCTGGCGGCGACGGGTCTGGTGGCGATGTTCGCCGATTCGACGTGGCGCGGAGTCGTGGCGGCGACCTGGATCCACAACGAGTTCGGGCCGAGCCTGGGCTGGTACCAGGAGATCAACCGGTACTCGGCGCTGCTGGGCACCTGGATCTGGGGCACCTCGGCGAAGCGGATGGCGGTGTTCCTGGTGATCACCGCCGCGCTGCTGGCCGGGGCGTGCGCGATGCGGCAGGTCCACCGGTGGACGAGGGTCGGCGATCTGCCGGTGCTGCTCGGTTCGGTCGTCGCGGTGCTGGCCGCGCTGTGGTTGACGCCGTCGAAGTGGACCCACCACTTCGGATCGCTGGCCGGGGTCGGTGCGGCGCTGCTCGCGGTGGTCGCGGTCGTGCTGGTGCGGGTCGGCAAGCTCCAGCACGCCAAGCGGGAATCGCTGCTGCTCGGCGTGTTCGGCGCTCTGGCGGCGGCGGTGGCCGCGGCGCTGTCGTTCATGGGCCCCAACATCTGGCCGATGCAGTCCGATTTCGCCATGCCCTGGTCGGATTCCCCGGTGCGGCCGGACGTTCCGCTCGACAGCCCGGCGTTCTGGCTGGCCGGAGCCGTCCTCGTCGGACTGGTCGTGTTCAGCGTTGTGCGCCTCCGGGCCAAGGTGCGGGCCCGGCCGACGAACAGTCTCATGTGGACGCTCATGCCCGCTTCGCTGCTGAGCGGTGCGGCGTTGGCGTCGGTGCTGGTGCTGCTCGGCTCGTTCGCCGCGGCACCGCAGGTCATGGGCGACCGGTTCTCCGTGGCGCGGATGAACTGGCAGAGCCCCAACTGCGGGCTGGAGGACGAGGTCCAGGCCCTGCCCATCGCCGAGCAGATGTGGCCGCTGGTCGGGGAAGCCGAGCTGGACGGGTTCAGCGCGGGCGGTGCCCCGCCGCAGGAAGCGGATGTGCGCAACGCGGGATCGGGCCGGCCGCTGGAGGTGACACCGCCGGAAACCGAGCCCGAGCGCGGCCCGCGCGACGAGGTGCAGGCGACGTCGGCCAGCGAGTACTCGTGGACGAGCCTGAACGGCGGACCGCAGAACACCGGTTCGCTGATCAGCCCGTGGTTCGGCATGCCGCAGCTGACCAGCAAGCAGGCCCTGTCGCTGTGGATCGCAGGACGTCCCGAGCAGGGCAACTCGCTGAAGCTGGAGTTCGCCGCGGCGGACCGATCGCTGGGGGTCCGCGAGCTGCGCGACCCGCCGCCGACCGACCTGCCGTTCAACGACCCGCGCCACGGGAGGCCGCTCGACTGGCGGAACTTCCGCGACTGGCGGATGCACAACATCGACGGCCGCGACATCCCGCGCGGCGCGGACCGCGTCCGGATCCTCGCCGAGGACCGCACGACCGACGAGCAGGGCTGGCTGTCGGTGAGCGGCCCGGTGGTGCGCGACGTCGTGCCGCTGCGCCAGGCGCTCGACGTGCAGAAGCCCGCGCTGATCGACTGGACGATGAGCTTCGTGTTCCCCTGCCGCAGCGACTACCCGCAGGTGGCGGGCGGTGTCGCGAGCAGTCCGCGGCTGATGGTGACCCCGCCGTCGGGCGACTGGGGCATGGCCGTCGACCCGGACTGGGGCGGGGTCTTCGCCGGCGCGACGATGCTGTCCCGCCGCATCGAGATCCCCACCCGCCTCCGCGACGCCCCCGGCACGGCCTGGGGCCGCCTCTTCGCGGTCCACTACGGCACCCAACGGGACGACTACACGACGACCCGCACCCGAGAAGTCATCGGCGGGGCCGACGGCGACCGGCCGTACCCCTTCAAACCCCACTGACCCCACACCCGGTCACGACGACCACCCGCAAGTGGCCCGGGTGGGACCGCAGTTTCAATTGAAACTGTGGTCCGTCGTGCCTGGGATGTGCAGTTTCAATTGAAACTGCGGATCTCGGAACCACCGGGTGACCCCCATTCAGGTGCTGCGGGATCGGGTGAACTGGCTGAAACTAGTTCGCATTGCGCATCCAGCCAGTTGACCGGGGGACATCGTGGCGGACCAGGGCGGCCTGAAAACAGAGCTCGATCCCCCGCGGCCCGCACCGGCCCCGCGAAAACGTCGCCCGTCCGGGGGATTCGGACTGCTCATCGGGGTGATGGGCGTGCTGGTGGCGCTCGCCGTGCCGTTAGCACCGGTGATCACCCAGCAGGTCACGGTGACCTGGCCGAAAGCCGGACAGCTGCCGGAGAGCACGCTGGCGTTCGTCGTGCCGTACCACCCGGCCGAGGTCCACGTCCAGGTCCCGTGCCCGGTGGTCCGCGCTGGTCAGCAGCGCGACACCCCGACGACGCTGGTCGCCAGCCGACCGCCAGGTCAACCCACCGAGGGCTTCGCGGTCACCACCGCCGCCGACCACGTGATCGTCCTGGTCGGCGGCCGCGAAGCGCTCCGCGCGCCGATCTCGGCCGCCTGCGACGTCGCCATCGACGCCGACACCTCGGGCAGCCAGGCACGGATCGGCGACCGGGCCGTCGATCTCCCCGGCGTCCTGGTCCGGGACGTCGTCGCGTTCGCCACCGACCTCGCGCCCGACCAGGCGGCCGGCCTCCAGGTCCGGCTGACCACCGCGAACTGGTTCGAGAACTCCCCCACCGCGCTCAAAAAACTCCTGATCGCAGCCCAAATCGCCCTCGTCCTCCTGGCTTTCACCGCCCTCCTCGCCCACGACCGGTCCCGCCGCCGCTCCGCAAATTCCATTGAAATCGGACCTCCAATTTCCATTGAATTTGCGGAACCCCGGACCCGGGAGCCTCGGAGGGGATCCAGGATTCCTGGGTACCTCGTCGATCTCGGGTTGATCGCGGTCCTCGGCGGCTGGTGGGTGCTGGGACCGACCACACCGGACGACTCGTTCGCCGCGATGACCGTGCGGAACGGCCTGCTGACCGGCGACATCGGCAACTACTACCGCTGGGAGAACGCCTCCGAAGCCCCGTTCACGCTGGTCCAGCACCTGCTCGAACCCGTCGCCGCGTGGAACGCCAACCCGCTGGCGATGCGCATCCCGAGCGTGATCGCAGCGCTGCTGACCTGGTTCCTGCTCAGCCGCGGCATCCTCGGCGCAGCCCTCCCGGAGCACGCCCGGCGCAGCCCGGTCCGGCTGCTGGCGGCGGTGAGCTTCCTGGCCTGGTGGCTGCCGTTCGGCCTGGGCGTCCGCCCGGAACCCTTCGAGGCGCTGGGCCTGGCCGCAGTGCTGGCCTGCGTCCTCCAAGCAGTGCGACGAGACCGGGTAGCCCCGCTCGGACTCGCCGCGCTGGCCGCCGGGCTCTCGGTCGCGGTGAACCCGATGGGCATGACCGCGCTCGTCCCCTTCGCGGTGCTCGCCCCGCACCTGAAACGCCTGCTCAGCGCACAGATCGCGGCCCTGCTCTGCGGTATCGCCGCCGTCGGCGTGGTGGCGATGTTCGCCGACCAGTCGCTGTTCGGCGTCCGCAAGGCCACCGAGCTGCACTCCTACTACGGCCCGGACGTGCCCTGGTTCGAGGAGATCCTGCGCTACCAGTACCTGCTGGGCTTCGACCTGCAAGGCGACATCGCCCGACGCGCACCGATCCTGCTGACCGCCGTCGTCGCGGTCTTCAGCGGACTGCTGCTGGTGCGCGGCGCGCGCCGCCTGCCCGGCATGGCGCTGGCGCACGCGCTGCCGCTGTGCCTGCTGCTGAGCATCACCCTGATGATCGCGACACCCTCCAAATGGACGCATTACTTCGGCGCGCTTGCCGCAGTCGGAGCCGCTACCCTGACCGCAGGTGCGGTCCTGATCACATCCGCCGCCCGGCACTTCGCCCGCGACCGGGTGGTGCTGGTGGCGGGTGCGTTGTGCTCCGCCCTCGCCGCGCTCGCCGCGGCGCTGACGTTCGCTGGAAAGAACAACTGGTTCTTGCACTCCCAGTACGGAGTGCCATGGGGAGAGCAGCCGGTGCGGCCGCTGGACAGTCCCGCGTCGTGGCTGTTCGCGGTGGTCGTGCTGCTGGCGGTGTCCGTCCTACTCGGACGCACCGACGCGGAACGGCCCAGGCGGCTGCTCGTTCGAATTCCCGCGCTGCTCGGCGTGGGCGCGGTGGGGGTGACGGTGGCGGTCGTGCTCGGTTCGTTCGTCGTCGCGCCCATCCGGCAGACCGGCGCCTACTCCATCGGCGGTCAGGGCCTGGCCGCGCTGACCGGCGGCAGCTGCGGCATCGCGGACCACGTGGTCGCGACCCCGGACGTCCCGGGCGGCGCGCTGGTCCCGCAGGGTCCCGCCGAGGCCAGCGGCTTCACCGCCGGAACCGGGTACGCGCAGGAGTTCGCCCCGCCCGGCGGAGTCCGCGATCTCTGGGGCAGCCTCGACGGCGGGCAGATCTCCACCGGCGAACTCACCACCGGCTGGTTCGAGCTGCCCGAACTCGCGCCGGACCAGGAGCTCGCGGTCGCGATCGCCGGGCGCAGCGGCGACGGCAACCGGGTGGTGCTGGAGTTCGGCTCCGCCGGCGGCGTCCTCGGCGAGCGCGTCCTGGACGACACCTGGCTCGACGCGGACGAGCGCCCGGCCTACCCGACCGACCACGTGGTGGAGGACCGCCCGCAGGACCACCCTGCGTGGCGCGACCTGCCCGTTCCCGCCCGGGAGATCCCGGCCGGAGCGACCGCGGTGCGGATCCGGGCCGTGGACGGCACCACCGATCCGAGCGGCTGGCTCGCGGTCGCCGGGCCGCGCGTGCGGGACGTCGTGCCGCTGCCGGAGTACCTGCGGGGGAAGGCCCCGATCCTGGTGGACTGGTCGATGACCTGGAACGCGCCGTGCCTGCAGGACATGCCGCGGATGGCCGGTGGGCTCGTCGAACCGCCCGCGTACCTGGTCACGCCGCCCAGCGGCACGGGCTTCGGCGGCACCGCCGCGTACACCCGCAGCATCGGCGGATCCTTCGCCGGCGTGGGCGAAGTCGGTAACCGGAAAGAAGTGCCGACCCGACTACTCGGTGTCGAGAAAACCCCTGAGTACGCCGAATGGGGACACCTGATCGAGGTGGATTACCCGATGCCAGGCAACGAATACGACGTCCGGGGCGTTCCTGTTCCACGGTGGGGTTGGCGAGGGGAGTGACCATGGCCGACACGATGCGCCAGCAGGTCCGAATTCCGGTGCCGCAGCAGGAACCGCGCAGCAGCGGCGACCCGGGCGGTCCTGCGCTGGTCTCCTACGTGCTGCCGGTGTTCAACGAGGTAGACGGCATCCGGCGCTTCCACGAGGAGCTCACCGCGGCCACGGCCACCCGGCCCGAGTTCGACTACGAGTTCATCTACGTCAACGACGGATCCAGCGACGGCTCGCTGGAAGCCCTGCAGGACATCGCCAAGAACGATCCGCGGGCGCGGGTGGTGGACTTCGCGCGCAACTACGGCCACCAGATCGCCATCACCGCCGGGCTCGACCACGCCGCAGGCGACGCGGTGATCGTGATGGACACCGACCTGCAGGACCCGCCGCGGGTCAGCCTGGAGCTGATCGACGCCTGGCAGGACGGCGCGGAGATCGTGTCCGCGCGCCGCCGCACCCGCCAGGACACGCCGTTCAAGCGCGCCACCGCCGCCGGCTACTACCGGGTGCTGCGGCGCTGCGCGGAGGTCGACATCCCGGTGGACACCGGCGACTTCCGGCTGCTCAACCGGCGCGCCGCCGAAGAGCTGCGCGGTTTCCGGGAACGCAGCCGGTTCATCCGCGGCATGGTCGCCTCGATGGGGTTCCAGCAGCACGAGGTGCTGTTCGACCGGGACGAGCGGCTCGCAGGCGAGACCAAGTACCCGATGCGCAAGATGCTGCGGCTGGCCGCCGACGGCGTCACCGGGTTCTCCACCGTCCCGCTCAAGATGATCACCCGGATGGGGTTCATCACCTTGGGTCTGGCGCTGCTCGGCATCATCTACGCGGTGACGCTACGGCTGTTCTTCCCCGCGGTGACGGTCTCCGGGTGGACCATGCTGATGGTCGCCATGCTGTTCCTCGGCGGGTTGCAGATGCTCTCGCTCGGGGTGATCGGCAGTTACGTCGGCCGCATCTACAGCGAGGTGCAGCAACGCCCGCTCTACATCGTGCGGGATGTGATCCGGCATGACGCGGACTGAGCAGCTGGCGCGGCGAGAGCCGCTGATCAGCCGGTCGCTGCTGCGCTACGCGATGATCGGCGCCAGCGGCGTGCTGCTGGACTACTTGCTGTTCCTGTTGCTGTACAACACCTTCGGCCTGCACGAGCAGGTCGCCAACGCGATCAGCACGACCGCCGGGATCACCAACAACTTCGTGCTCAACGCGCTGTTCAACTTCCGCAAGCGGGACCGGATCCTGGTGCGCTTCCTGCGGTTCTACGCCGTCGGCCTGGCCGGGATCGGCCTGACCTTCGTGCTGCTGCAGGTCTTCTCCGGCTGGCTCGGCATCGACCCGAACCTGGTCAAGGCCGCGTCCCTGCCGATCGTCCTGATCGTCCAGTACACCATCAACAAGAAGTGGAGCTTCGGATGAGAGTCGGCATCGTCGGTGCTGGTGCGACCGGGTTGACCGCGGCCTACGACGCGGTCAAGGCCGGGCACGACGTGACGGTGCTGGAGGCCTCCGCCGAACTCGGCGGACTGGCCGCGTCGATCGAGGTCGGCGGCACCCCGCTGGAACGCTTCTACCACCACAGCTTCCGCACCGACCGGGCGATGATCGGGCTGATCGAGGAGCTCGGGCTCGGCCACCTGCTGTGGTTCCACCGCCCCACCACCGGTGTGTACGCCGACGGGCAGCTGCACGACTTCGGCACCCCGCAGGAGATGCTGCGGTTCCCGGGTTTCTCGCTGCTGGACAAGTTCCGCTTCGGCGCGTCAGCAGCGGCGCTGAAAGCGGTGCGCAACGGGCAGCGGTTCAACTCGGTGCGCGCGCTGGAGTGGATGCGCCGCTGGGCCGGTCGGCGGGTGACCGAGAGCATCTGGGAACCGCTGCTGGTGGGCAAGTTCGGCATCCACGCCGAGCAGATCTCGATGGCCTGGCTGTGGGCCAGGATCCACTACCGCACCTTCGAACTCGGTTACGTGCACGGCGGATTCGAGCAGGTCTACCGCGCGCTGCTGGACGCGGTGACCGAGCGCGGCGGCAAGGTCGAGTTCGGCAAACCGGTGGCCACCATCCGCCAGCCCGGCGCGACGGTGCTGGTCGGCACCGGCGACGGCAGCAGCTACGAGTTCGACCGGGTCATCGTCACGGTCCCGCAGCCGGTGTTCGCCGAAGCGGCCGGGATCGAGCACGACGACGTGCTGTGGCGCAACCAGTACCTGGGCGCGACGTGCTTCATCCTGGAGTGCGACCGCAGCGTGATCCCGCACTACTGGCTGAACGTCAACGACACGGCGTTCCCGTTCCTGGCCGTCGTGGAGCAGACGAACATGGTCGATCCCAGCGAGTACGGCGGTCGCCACATCGTCTACGTCGGCAACTACGTGCCCCGCGACGACTGGCGCTTCACCACCGACCCCGCCGAGCTCCTGGAGCGCTACGTCCCCTGGCTGCGCAAGCTGAACCCGGACTTCGACCGCTCCTGGATCCAGAACTGGCACTTCTCCAAGGCGCCCTTCGCCCAACCGATCGTGACCCCCCGCTACCGCTCCCTGATCCCGGGTCACCGGACGAAGATGCCCGGCGTCACCCTGGCGACGATGTCCCAGATCTACCCCCAGGACCGGGGCCAGTCCTACGCGATCGCCATGGCCCACGAAGTGACCGACCACCTCGGCCTCAGCAACCGGTGATGGTCCACTGTGGATAGCGGCGCGCAGCGCTGGCTGCGCGCCGCTTCCGGTCAGGCCTTGTTGAGGCCCGGTTTGCCGTCTTCGATGACGAAGGAGGCCAGGGTTTCCACCGGTGCTCCCGGTTTCGACACGTACGGGAGGACCTTGTAGTCCGCTCGCAGGCCTTCCGGGGTGATCTCGGTGTTGATGTAGCCGCGCTGGTTGCTGTACAGGCGGACGTGCGGGTTCTCGCGGAGGTAGGCCTTTTCCTTGTCGGTCAGGTCCGGGGAACCGTCGCCGCCGCTGGTGATCGACGTGGTGGTGAGCTCGGTTCCCACGATCCTGTCGCCGTCGTGGATCTCGTTGGCCCAGTGCGTGTGCACGTCGCCGGTGAGGACCACGGGGTTGCGGACCTTGGCGCGCTGCCAGCCCTGGACGACCCGCTCGCGGGAACCGACGTAGCCGTCCCAGGCGTCCGGGTTGTAGCCCTTCTCCTCGCCGTTGAGGTAATCGATCTCGGCGAACATGACCTGCTGGCCCAGCACGTCCCAGCGGGCGTTCGACTGCTGGAGGCCCGTGAGCAGCCAGCGCTCCTGCTCGGCGCCGGTGAGGCTGCGCTTCGGGTTCAGGCGCTCCGGGTCCTGGGTCGGGAACTTGTCGCCGCCCACCTGGTCGTCCCGGTACTGGCGGGTGTCGAGCATGTGGAAGTTGACCAGCCGGCCCCACTGGATCCGCCGGTGCAGGCGCAGGTCGATGCCCTGCGGCACCTGCGCGCGGCGCAGCGGCATGTTCTCGTAGTACGCCTGGAAGGCGGCCTTGCGGCGCTCCAGGAAGTTCGGCTGCGGCTTCTCCGGCTTCTCGTAGACCTCGTCGGCCCAGTTGTTGTCGACCTCGTGGTCGTCCCAGACCACGACCCACGGGGCGGCCGCGTGCGCGTGCTGGAGGTCCGCGTCGGTCTTGTACTGGGCGTGCCGCTGCCGGTAGTTCGCCAGCGTCTCGGTCTCCGGCCCGGCGTGGTCGCGCGGGTTGCCGCTCGGCGCGACGTAGTCCCCGGCCTTGTACTCGTACTGGTAGTCGCCCAGGTGCAGGATCAGGTCCGGGTGCTCGTCGCCGAGGTGCCGGTAGGCGGTGAAGAACCCGTGCTCGTACTGCGCGCACGACGCGAACGCCATGGACAGGCTGGTCAGCGCGTTGGGCAGCGGCGCGGTGCGGGTGCGGCCGGTCGGCGACAGCGAGCCCTCGGCGCGGAAGCGGTAGAAGTAGTCGCGGTCCGGGCGCAGCCCGGCCAGCTCGACGTGCACGCTGTGCCCCAGCTCCGGCGCGGCCTGCGCCTCGCCGCGCTGCACGACGCGCGTGAACCGCTCGTCCTCGGCGACCTCCCACTGCACCGGGAGGGTCTTGCCCGGCATCCCGCCCATGCCGTCCTCGGCGAGCGGATCGGCGGCCAGGCGGGTCCACAGCACGACCCCGTCCGGCGCCGGATCACCGGACGCGACGCCCAGCGTGAAGACCTCGCCGCGCCGAGCAGCACCAGCACCGGGCAGCGCGGCGGCCGGGAACGAAGCAGCGGTGGTCAGCGCAGCGGCACCGGCGAGCGTTCCGCCTAACAGCACGCTGCGCCGCGAGATGGATTCGGGCACGAAGACCTCCAAATTCGGGAAACGAGATCAACTCTCATCCCGAGCGGTGAAGACCTCCTGCCCTCCCGGTGATCACCAAATGAACAAGCCGATCTCCCTCCCATCGTTTCGCAGAATTTCTGGTGCTTCACGTCTTCCCCGACCCGCTCGCCGGCGAATCCGGACATCAC
>NZ_JBEOVY010000082.1:0-24617 GCF_040295745.1 Saccharopolyspora sp. NPDC002686 | reverse complement strand
TGCCGGGTTGCACGGCGTGGAGCTGGAAGCAGGGCAGTTCTCCCTGCTCAGGCAGTTCCTCTCCGGGCTCACCAACCAGCGCTCGGACGGCTACGGCGAGGACCGCAAGCGGCTGCTGCACGAGGTGCTGACCGCGGTCCGGGACGCTGTTGGCGAGGGAGTCGTGGGTCTGCGGCTGTCCTGCGACGAACTCGCACCGTGGGCGGGCATCACCCCGGAACAGGCGACGGAGATCGCCCAGGCGGTCTCCGACCTGATCGACTACCTCGTGGTGGTGCGCGGATCCGCGATGGCGACCTCGGCGACCCGCCCGGACCTGCACACCGAGCCGGGGTTCAACAGCGACCTCTGCCACCAGATCCGCCAAGCCGTGAGCGGTCCTCAGGTGGTCCTGCAGGGCAGCGTCGTGGACCCGGGGCAGGCGCAGCAGGCCCTGGACGACGGTGTTGCCGACCTGGTCGAGATGACGCGGGCGCAGATCGCCGAGCCGCGGCTGGTCGAGCTCGTCCGTTCCGGCCGGCCGGGTCAAATCAGGCCGTGCGTGCTGTGCAACCAGAAGTGCCGGGTGCGGGACAACCGCAATCCGATCGTTTCGTGCATCGGCGAGCCGTTCAGCGGTCATGAGGGGACCGAGGAGATCGGTGTCCCGTCGGCTCCGCGCGAGGTGCTCGTCGTCGGTGGTGGTCCGGCCGGCATGGAGGCCGCGCGGGTGCTCGCCCTGGCTGGGCACGCAGTGGAGATCGTCGAGCGAGGGCAACGCCTGGGCGGCTCGTTGCTGCTGGCAGCGAAGGTGGGCGGTCGCGAACGGCTGCGACGGCTCGCGGACTGGCTGGAGGCGGAGGTGCGTCGGCTCGGCGTCCGCGTCACCCTCGGCACCGAGATCGGCGACGATGACCTGATCGGCCGGGACGTGGTGGTCGCGACGGGCTCCATTCCAGGCCCGCGCGCCTACCAGGACTTCGGCGGTGAGGTCCTCGACGTCGCTGCCCTGCTGGCGCGCGAAGCACTTCCGGAAGGGCCGGTCGTGGTGGTCGATCCGATCGGCGACGCGGTGGGCGTCGGGGTCGCTGAGCTGCTCGCCGAGCAGGGGCGGCAGACCGCGATCGTCACCCAGGACCAGGTCGTGGGCACCCAGCTGGCCCTGACCGGAGACCTGGCCGATGCGAACGGGCGGCTGCAACGAGCTGGCGTGCGCCTGGAGAAGCGTTCCCTGCTGCGCGAGGTCCATCCCGGTCACGTCGTGCTGGAGGACGTCTTCACCGCCCAACGCCGTGAGGTGCCGTGCGCGGTGGTCGTCCACTGCGGACATCGCCTGCCGAATCCGGAACCCGCCGGTGCGCTGCGGGCCGGGGACTGCGTGGCGCCGCGCACGATCCACGAAGCGATCCTGGAAGGCCGACGCGCCGCGCACCGGATCACCGCACTCGAGGGAGCGCGATGAGCGAACACCGCTACCTGTTCTCGCCGCTGCGCATCGGGCCGCTGACCGTCCGGAACCGGATCGTGTTCTCCGCGCACCTGACGAACTACGCCCGGGACGGAGTGCCCACCGACCAGCACGCCGCTTACTACGCGGCGCGTGCCGAGGGCGGTGCCGGGCTGATCATCACCGAGGAGCACTCCACCCACCCGACCGACTGGCCCTACGAGAAGCTGATCCACGGATTCCGGCCCGAGGTGGTGTCTGGCTACCGGCGGATCACCGAGGCAGTCCACGCCCACGACGTCCCGATCCTCGCGCAGCTCAACCACAACGGAGGACAGGCGTCCTCGATGTACTCGAGGCTGCCGGTGTGGGCGCCGTCCGCGGTGCCCGACCCGATGTTCCGCGAGGTGCCCAAGGCCATCGACACCGGTGAGATCGCCGAGGTCGTCGCGGGTTACGGCACCGTGGCCGGCCACTGCGCGGAAGGCGGGTTCGACGGTGTCGAGCTGCAGTGCTCGCACTCCTCGATCGTGCGCGGATTCCTGTCCCCGGCGACCAACACGCGCACCGATGCCTACGGCGGTCCGCTGGTCAACCGCGCCCGGATCCTGCTGGAGATCATCGACGTCGTCCGGGAGGCGATCGGACCGGATCGGGCTCTCGGGGTCCGGTTGTGCGGTGACGAGCTGATCGAGGGCGGCACCACCATCGAGGAGGCCGTCGAGGTCGCGAAGCTGGTCGAGGCCACCGGCAAGGTCGACTACATCAACACCTCGATCGGCGTGGCCACCTCCACGCTCTACATGATCGAGGCCTCCATGACCGTTCCGCCCGGGTACGCGCTGTTCATCTCGAACGCGATCCGACGTGCGGTGAACCTGCCGGTCGTCGGTGTCGGGCGGATCAAGGACCCGCTGCAGGCCGAACGCGCTCTGGAAGAGGGGCACTGCGATCTGGTCGGCGTGGTGCGCGGCCAGATCGCGGACCCGGACTTCGCGGCCAAGGCCCGTTCCGGGCATCGCAACGACATCCGGACCTGCTTGTCCTGCAACCAGGAATGCGTCGGCCGGATGGGGCTGAACCGCTGGCTGGGCTGCATCGAGAACCCGCGCACCGGTCGCGAGTCCACCCCGCTGCCGATGCCTCGCCTGCGCAAGCGGGTGCTCGTCGTCGGTGGTGGACCGGCCGGTCTGCAGGCCGCGGCGACCGCAGCCGAGCGCGGCCACCACGTGACCCTGTTCGAGCGCGAACCGTCCACCGGGGGCCAGGTCGCGGTCGCGGCTTCGGTGCCCAGTCGTGCGGAATTCCTCGACGTGGTGCGCAACCTCCGCGCGGAGTGCGAGCGCTTCGGCGTGGACGTCAAGACCAACGTGGCAGCCACGGCCGAGATGCTGCGCGGTGAGCACCCCGACGTCGTCGTGCTGGCCACCGGCGCCCGGCCGCAGCCGGTCCACTGGGCCGGGGACGCGGAGCGGGTGGTCGACGTCCGCGACGTGCTGGAGGGACGCGTCGCGCCTGAAGGCGATGTGCTGGTGGTCGACGAGCTCGGCTTCCACCAGGCCGCTTCGGTCGCCGAGCTGCTGGCCGATCGCGGTTGCCGGGTGCAGATCACGACGCCGGGCATGGTGGTCTGCCAGGACCTCGGCGTGACCCTGGACATGGAGACCTTCAACATCCGCGCGCACGCCAAGGGCATCGAGCAGCGCACCGACGAGGTCGTGATGTCCGCGGCCGGTGACTCCGGCGGTGTGGTGCTGCAGATTCTCAAGCACACCACGGGGGACATGGCCGAGGCGCGCTTCGACTGGGTGGTTTGCGCTGCTCACCAGGCGCCCGAGGACGATCTGTGGCATGAGTTGAAGGGCTCGGCGTTCGCGGTTCACCGCGCGGGCGACTGCATCGCCCCGCGACGTGCGCACGCCGCTGTGGTCGAAGGACATCGATTGGCGGTGGGCTTGTGACCGAGCTGCCCGAGGTGCTGGCCGTCGTGGTCGTCCGCGACGCGGCGCTACCCAGCGGAGCTGACGAAGCCATCGCCGAGTGCGGGGGAGCGGTCCTGCTGGTCGGGACGGGAACGCGGGCCGCGGCTGGCGAGCTGACCGCTGCCCGGACTGTCTGGACCAGCGAGGTGCCGAGAGTTGCGCCCGGCGCGTTGGCTGCAGCCCTCGCTCCGGTTCTGGACAGCGTTCCGGTCGTGTTGCTCCCCGCGTCCCCCGACGGACGTGATCTCGCAGCGAGACTGGCTTTCCAGATGGACCGGCGGTTGTTCGCCGGTGCCACCAGCTGCACGTCGACGCACGTTGAACTGTCCAGAGTGGATGATCAGCTGGCGGTGGAGGTGCAGCTCAACAGCCCGGTCGTGGTGACGCTCCAGCCCGGAGCGCGGGGAGTGCCCGAACCGGTGCCGAGCTCGGAACCGGTCGAGCTGCCCTTGGAACTCCCCGACGACGTCCTCGACGCCGAGACGATCCAAGTCCTGGCACCTGACCCGGAAACGGTGGAACTCACCGAAGCCGACCGGATCCTCGGCGCAGGCGCCGGACTCGTGCGACCAGGTGAGGACGGCACCACCGCGATGCGCACGCTCACCGAGGTCGCCGCCGCGCTCGGGGCTTCCGCAGGCGCGACCAGGGTCATCACCGACGCAGGATGGGCCGGGCACGACCGCCAGATCGGCACCACCGGGGTGGTCGTCGACCCGGACCTCTACGTCGCGTTCGGCATCTCCGGTGCCTCCCAGCACGTCGGTGGGCTCGGCCGCCCCGAGCACGTGATCAGTGTGAACACCGATCCGTCCTGTCCGATGACGGCGATGGCCGACCTCGGCATCATCGCCGATGCACCAGCCGTCCTGGACGAACTCGCCCGCCGACTGAACGGAGCCGCCGATGAGCGTTGAGCGGGTGGATGCGGTGGTGGTCGGCGCCGGGCCAGCCGGTTCGGCCGCCGCGCTGGAACTGGCCCGTGCCGGGCGGAGCGTCATCCTGCTGGAACGCGGGCCCTTCCCCGGCGCCAAGAACGTCTACGGCGGGGTCGTCTACGGCCGAGTGCTCGATGAGGTCCTGCCGAACTGGTGGGAAGAAGTGCCGGTGCAGCGCTGGGTCACCCGCCGCAGCACGATGGTGCTGACCGACACCCAGGCCCTGACCGTAGACTTCCGCACGCAGGACTGGGGGAGCGCACCGCACAACGGCATGACGACCTACCGTGCCGACTTCGACTCCTGGCTGGCCGGCAAAGCGGTCGCGGCCGGAGCGCAGCTGGTGACTTCCACCGTGGCCACCGAGCTGCTGCGCGAGGGCGGGCGCGTGGTCGGGGTGCGCACCGATCGCCCGGACGGCGACATCCGCGCCGACGTGGTCATCGCCTGCGACGGCGTCAACTCCTTCCTGGCCAAGCAAGCCGGTCTGCTCCCCACGGCCGATGCCCAGCACCACACGCTCGGCGTCAAGGAAACCCTCGCGCTGCCGCGCCGCACCATCGACGAGCGGTTCGGGCTGCGGGGCGACGACGGTGCGGACTTCGAGGTCCTCGGCTGCACCGGAGGCATCCCGGGCGGCGGATTCCTCTACACCAACCGGGACACGATCAGCATCGGCGTGGTGCTGTCGCTGACCGGCCTGGCCGAGGCGGGGCGCCGCCCCGAAGACGTGCTCGCCGACTTCAAATCCCACCCGGCGATCGCGCCGTACCTGCGCGGCGCCGAGCTCAAGGAGTACTCGGCGCACATGATCCCCGAAGGCGGCTACCGCAGCATGCCACCGCTGAGCACCGACGGAATGCTCGTCGCAGGCGATGCCGCCGCGATGTGCTTGGCGGCCGGGATCTGGCTGGAGGGCGTCAACTTCGCCATCGGATCCGGACTGGCGGCAGGCCGCGCGACAGCCGAAGCGATCGCCACCGGCAGCCGGGACCTGTCCGGCTACCGCCGGCGGCTGCGCGACAACTTCGTCCTGACCGACCACGAGAACCTGCAGCGCGCCCCGCACCTGGTGCTCTCCGAGCGGGTCCAGCGGCAGTACCCGAAGCTGCTCTGCGACCTGGCCCAAGAGGTCTTCACGGTCCGCAACCCGGAACCGAAACCGGGGTTGCGCAAGCTTTTCCGACGAACCGCCGCCAGGCACGGCATCCGCCTCCGCGAACTCGCCGCGGATGCCTGGGCGGGCTTCCGGACCTTCGGCTGAGGAGCGAACATGCACGAGATGTCCTTCGCGGACCGGATGGCCACCGTCGAGTTCGACGTCGGGGACCGCCCGCACATCGCGGTCGACACCGAGGTCTGCCGCTCCTGCACGACCAAGGCGTGCGTACCGGCGTGCCCGGCGAAGCTGTTCGTGCCCACCGATGACGGCGGAATCCTGTTCAACTACGAGCAGTGCTTCGAATGCGGCACCTGCTACCAGCTCTGCAACTCGGCCGGCGCCATCACCTGGACCTACCCCGACGGCGGGCACGGCGTCGTGTTCCGGAAGGGCTGACATGCAGATCGTCGCAGCGCTGAGCTGGTCCTGGCAGCGCACCCAAGTGGACCCGCTGACAGGAGCTGTCACCGCCGAGCATCGGGGCTCCAACGCTGCGGAGCTCGCGGCGCTCGAACATGCTCTAAGGCTCGCTGAGGAACTGGACGGCCATGTCCTGGCCGTGACGGTTGGGCCGCCAGAGGCGGATGAAGTGCTGCGCACCGCGCTGGCCGCTGGAGCGCACGAAGCGATCCGAGTGGAGTGCGACGGCTCACCGGATCCTCGCTGGTTGGCCTCCAATGGCGCCGAGACCGCTAGAGCGATCGCAACCGCGCTGAGCACAACCCCTGACCTGGTGCTGTGCGGCGACAGGTCGTCCGACGGTGCAACCGGCACCACGCCGGCGTTCCTGGCCGCTCGCCTAGGCGCCGCGCAGGCTCTTGGCGTGGTCAGGCTCGAAACGGAGGGGAGCAAGGTCCTGGCCCACCGGCGTTTGGACGGAGGTAGTCGCGAAGTCCTCCGCCTGCCGGCTCCAGCGGTCGTCTCCGTTGAAGGCGGCACTCGCCTGCGCCGCGCGAGCCTGCCAGCGGTGCTGGCCGCTCAGAACACCGCAATCCCCTCTGTGCCCTTCGAAACTCAGCCGGGCCCAGCGGTTTCCACCCGCCCGCGCCGCCCACGTCCGCGAGAACTCCCGCCCCCGGCTGCACCGGCCGCGCACGACCGGATCTTGGAGCTGACCGGCGCGTTGGTCGAGCGCACCCCACCGACGATCGTCGGCCCGCTCTCGGCATCAGAAGCCGCCGACGCTCTGCTGGAGTACCTGCAACGCCACGGCTACTCAACTGTCCAGCGAGAAGCAGCGGAGCAGTCATGAGCAGGGTCGCGATCGTCACCGGCGCGGCACGCGGCATCGGCGCAGCGGTCGTCCGCCAGCTCGCCGCAGGCGGTTGGCGCGTGGTCGCAGTCGACGTCTGCGAGGACATCCCGGGCGCGTCCTACCCGCTCGGCACCCGGGCACAGCTGCGAGAACTGGCCGAGCAGTGGCCGGAGTCGGTGCGCGACGTCGTCGCAGACGTTCGCGACGAGACCGCCGTTCGACGAGCCGCCGGGGTGGCGGAGGCCGAATTCGGCGGGATCGACGCAGCAGTCGCGGCGGCAGCCGTCATGGCGGGCGGCCAACCGCTGTGGGAAACCACCGACGAGCAGTGGAACGCGCTGTTCGACGTAGGTGTCCGAGGCGTCGCGAACCTGGCCCGCGCCACCGTGCCGACGATGCTGCAACGACCCGAACCCCGCTCGGGACGCTTCGTCGCCCTGGCTTCCTCCGCTGCGCACCAAGGCCTCTACCACCTCGCCGGGTACAACGCGGCCAAGCACGCGGTGGTCGGCCTGATCCGCGGCCTGGCCACCGACCTGCGCGGCACCGGGATCACCGCCACCGCGGTGTCGCCCGGATCGACCCGCACCGACATGCTCACCGCCACCGCGGCCTACTACGACCTGCCCGACGTCGAGGAGTTCAGCCAGCACCAACTCGTCGAACGACTCCTGGAGCCCGAGGAGGTGGCGGCGGCGGTGTGCTGGCTGTGCGACGAGAAGTCCTCGGCCATCACCGGCACCGTGGTGCACGCCGACGGAGGTTTCACCGCATGACCCTCCGGCTGGCGCCCGACCCCGGACTCCGCCGCTTCGCCGACGGCCGGACCCTCGCCGGCGGATCGCCGTTCCGCATCCTCCGGCTGAGCGCAGCCGGAGCGCGCCTGGTCGACGGCTGGGTCGCAGGTGAACCGGTGACAGCGGGAGCAACGCTCGCGCAACGCCTGGTCCGAGCAGGCATGATGCACCCCCGCTACGACCAGGCGCGGTTCCGGCCGGAGGACGTGACGCTGGTGCTGCCGGTGCGCGACGACCACCACCGAGCGCCGGACTCGGCGATCGTCGTGGACGACGGATCCCGGCCCCCGGTTCCCGGCGCGGCGATCCGGCACGAGACCCCGCGGGGCCCGGCAGCGGCCCGCAACGCGGGCTTGCGGCTGGTCAACACGCCGCTCGTGGCGTTCCTCGATGCGGACGTCAGCGTCGAACCAGGTTGGCTCGAACCGCTGCTCCGCCACTTCGAAGATCCGGAAGTCGCGGCGGTGGCGCCCCGCGTTCGCAGCATGTCAGGCGACACCGCGCTCGCCCGCTACGAGTGCGCGAGATCCCCGCTGGACCTCGGCGAACAACCAGGGCTGGTCCAGCCGGGCAGCCGGATCAGCTACGTGCCCACGGCGGCCCTGGTGGTCCGGACCGACGTCCTCCGCGAAGTCGGCGGGTTCGACGAGAGCCTCCGCTTCGGCGAAGACGTCGACCTGATCTGGCGCCTGGCCCAGCACCACCAGGTCCGCTACGAACCCGCGGCGACGGTGCACCACCGACCACGCCGGACCTGGACGGCCCTGATCCGCCAGCGCTACGGCTACGGAACCTCGGCCGGTCCCCTGGCAGTCCGCCACGGCACCGCGGTCGCCCCGGCCCGGACGTCGCTGTGGAGCGCTGCTGCGTGGGCGCTGATCAGCGCCCGCCGCATCGGTCCAGCTCTCGCCGTCATCGGAGGCTCAGCGGCACTGCTCGCCCGAAAGCTCGGCAAGACCGGAGTCCCGACGACGGAGTCACTGCGACTGACCGCACTCGGAACCCTCGGCGCGGGTCGCTGCTTGGCCGACGCCATCGGCAGACCTTGGGCCCCGATCGCCATCCCGCTGCTGGCCACGACCCGCAGCGGTCGGCGAGTGCTGACCGCGGTGGCGCTGCGGCACCTGCTGGACTGGGCCCGCGAACGCCCACCCCTGGACCCGGCCCGCTGGACCCTCGCACGCATCGCCGACGACGCGGCCTATGGCTGCGGAGTGCTCCGCGGCGCGCTTAAAGCACGCACCGCGACGCCGCTGCTACCGGTCCTGTCAGACGTCGGCGGCCGCAGCAGCGTCCCGACAGCGGGGGAGCGGTCATGACGAACCTGGCGGACCTGACCTGGCCGGAGATCGACGAGTCGGTCCTGCTGGCGGTGCCGGTGGGAGCCACCGAGCAGCACGGCCCCCACCTGCCCTTCACCGTGGACACCGAGATCGCGGTCGCCCTGTGCGAACGGTTGGCGCAGCAACGTCCGGTCCTGGTGGCCCCGCCGGTGGCCTACGGCTCGAGCGGCGAGCACGCGGGCTTCCCGGGAACCCTGTCGATCGGCCAACGAGCGGTGGAACTCCTCCTCGTCGAACTGGTCCGCTCAGCCGATGCCTACGCAGGAGTGGTCCTGATCTCGGCCCACGGAGGCAACGCCGAACCCCTCCGCCGAGCGCTCCGAACCCTCACCGACGAGAACCGCCGAGCCCTCGCCTGGTCCCCACCAGGACGACCCACCGACACCCACGCAGGCCGCACGGAAACATCGGTGATGCTGGCCCTGCGCCCAGAGGCAGTCCACCTCGACCGCGCGGAACCAGGAACCACCACGCCGCTCCCGGAGCTCCTCCCCACCCTCCGCGCGAAGGGCCTGGCCGCGGTGACGCCCAACGGCGTCCTCGGTGACCCCAGAGGAGCGACGGCAGCCGAGGGCGAGCGAATCCTGACCACCTGGACCCACACCCTGACGACGGCAGTCGACGCCTGGATCAGCGAAAACACCAAACGAGGGGGGTAGATGATCGCCCGTTCAGCGGTGCGGTAGGCTATCTGCACACCCAAGAGGTGGGCCGGGACGTAGCGCAGCTTGGTAGCGCACTTGACTGGGGGTCAAGGGGTCGTGGGTTCGAATCCCGCCGTCCCGACGGTGGAGAGGATCCCCGCAGGTCAGAGCCTGCGGGGATCTTCTTTTTGTGATCTGTGGCGGATGGTTCGCGCCGAGCATGTCGGTCGTGGACTCCTTTACTTCCCGTCAAATGGTCATGCCTGGCGGCGTGCTTGCTATCCAGTGATAGGTCCTGGTTGCAGCTGCTCTGGACCCTTTGACCGGCTTCGCCGATGGTGTGGAGATGGATGTCCATAGCGGAGACTTAGCCCGGCTTGCGGACACGGCCAAGGTGCTTCATTTCGATCTGGGACTTCGAGGTCGGAATCCTCCTGGGTGTCTACTTGGGACAGTGCAACATCTCGATCGGCGCCGCTGCGGTTTATGTCCGGGTAGGCGCTACCCGCTGACCGCGTCGGCGCACCGGACGGTCTTGATGGAGGAGGTAGCAGGTGTCGGGCGGGTGGTCGCGACGACACCGCCGAATGAGGGCATCCCGTCGTCGATCAGCGTGGTGGCAATGCACTTGGTCGGCGCCGACGACATCTTCGTCCTGGGCCGCGTGCAGGCCATCGCCGCGCTGGCGCTGGACACCGAGACAATCGACTCGGTGAGCGTCCTCCCCGGCCCGGGCAACGCCTTCATTGCGGAAACCAAGTAGCTGCTGGTCCAAGCGTGTCACTGAACTGGGTGAATAGGTCTGTGCGGACGGTGGTCCATGGCGCCGCGTCTCTACGTGGCCGTCAGGGCCGCGGCATCGATGGCAGGGAAGCCAAGCCTGGATCAGGCGCGGGCGAGCGTGTCACCCTGCGGCAGGACTTAACACGTGCTCAGTTTGTGGACTCCTTTTGCTTCGCTGTGTAAGCTACGCGGTGACTTCGAAGAACGAGCTTGATCACGCCGTTGCCCCCCGGCGTCCCGACGGTCGGAGAAGCCCGTTGATCAGCACGTAAGTGCAGGTCAACGGGCTTCTTTGTGTTGTGCGTGGACGTTTGTTGATCGTTTGCCGGCGTCATTGCAGTGATCATGCGCGAGTGGCCCGGAACCACTTTTGCCGCTTCCCAATAACGCCCTAGCCTCTTATGCCCGTGCCGGACGCTGATGCCAAGGACCTGCCCGGAGCGCGGTCGAAAGATCATGATGCCGTAAGGAAATTACGTGTCCGAGGACGGACTTGCACGCTAACTACACGCCTTCAGCTTCCTGACGGCAGCTGACGTGAGCGAGAAACTGAGTTCGTGAGTCCTGTCCCGCGTGTCCCACCGAGTCGAGTCCCGGGACAGCTCGGTGGGACACGCGGGAATGGTGTGGGGCTCGAATATTCATCGTCGCTGTTCAAGCGGCGTATCGGTACTCGCTGGTAACGCCGCCGAGGACGCGGGTGCGTAGGACGTGGCGGGTGGGCGAGTCCTGTACCGGGAGTGGTTGCTCCTCGGCTTCGGGTGGTAGCTGGTTCCGGGCTCGGTGGGGGCGATGCTCGTTGTAGTGCCGCTGGTATTCGGTAAGAATGCGGCGTGCATGGGCCTCACCGAGGATGAGGACGTGGTCGAGGACTTCTCGACGGAGGCTGCCGATCACTCTCTCGCAGTGCGCGTTCGCTCGTGGCGCCCGGACCGGCGTCTTGATGATCTCGATATCTTCGGCTTGAAACACCGCGTCGAAGGTGTCGGTGTACTTGCTGTCGCGATCCCGGATGAGGAAACGCAGTGAGTCCATACGCGCGCCGAGGTCGTCGGCGACGTTGCGCGCTTGCTGAGTAGCCCAGGTGGCGGTCGGGTGTGCGGTGACGCCGGTGATGTGCAGGCGCCGCGTGTGGTGTTCTAGGAAGACCAGTGTGTACAGGCGTTGTAGGCCGCTGGTGTCGATGCTCAGGAAGTCGCAGGCGATCACGCCGTTGGCTTGTGCGGAAAGGAACTCGCGCCAGGTCGGGCCGCTGCGGCGCGGGGCCGGGTCGATGCCGGCTGCGTGCAGGATTTCCCAGACGGTCGAGGCGGCGATCGGATGGCCGAGCCGGGCCAGTTCGCCCTGGATCCGGCGGTGTCCCCATCGGCTGTTTTCGCGGGCGAGACGGAGCACGAGCTTTTTGATGGCCGGCCTCGTGGGCGGTCGTCCAGGTCGGCGCCGTTCGGAGTAGTCCCACCGTCGGGCCACCAGCTTCCGGTGCCAGGACATCAGTGTGCCCGGCGTGACTGGGAAGACCTGCGCCCAGCGGCGGCGGGGGATCAGCGAGGACAGGGCGGAAAGCCACAGTCGGTCCGCAGGCTCGTACCGCAGGGGTGGTCGGAGCTGGCGCCGGAGCACAGCATTCTCGTGCCGTAGGACGAGCAGTTCGGCGTCCTTCGTTGTCTCCCTGCGCAGTAGCACTGTGGGAACGGAGAGCAGACGTCGGGTCACCTTGTACAGCAGCGACACGATCATCCGAGCATGATCGCAGACCTACTTCTGGAGCTGGGGTCGTTTGATCAGCAGCGATGAATAAACGAGCCCCACACGCTCCGTTTGCGGGAGTTGGGCTGCGCCTCGGGTTCGCACCATCGGGTGCGACTGCATCTCACCTGGGCGTGAGGGCTGGAATAACCACACCAGCCTGAATCTTTTAGGCCCAGTCATGATAACGGATCTCGACGGCCAGCAAGCCTGGGGGCGTCGTGATCCCCTGGCCCGGAAGGGCCGACCCGGGTCAGCAGCTCGTCGCCGAAGTGGCGGCGCGCCGGGCCAGCGCCGCGCTCAGCGCGGGTTGCCCGAGGTTCATGCGCTCGGCGGCGCGCGTGACGCTGCGCTCCCGGAGTAGGTGGTCGAGGGAGACGAGCAGGTTGAGGTCGAGGTTCGCGAGGTTCACCGGTCGAGCTCCATCGATGGCGTTGATGTCGGGCATTACCGAATTCGTCTTCCGTGATGCCGCGGTGGAGCGCCAGGGTAGTTGCGTCATCACGACGAGGAAAGGACTACGCGGTGGGCGAGGTCGGCAATCCGTTCGCACTCAGCAGTGCGCTCGCCTCTCCTGAATTCGCAAGGACTTCGTGGCAACACGACGAAGGCCGTCATCATTGACATCTCGCTGGGGGAAACTACGTGCGCGTACCCGATTCGCACTTTCGACCGGGGATCGATGGAGAGCGCCGTTCACGATCGCGCTGGAAACGGGAAGTGAACACGACGATCGCGCTCAGCAGGCAGCAACCGGATCCCACCGCGACCACTGGCACGACGTTCTGGCCGGATGCGGCGTACAAGCCTGTGATCGCCAAGGGGCCCAAGCCGTTCCCCAGCAGCGACGCGACCTGGTAGCCGGCAGAAGCGCCGACGTAGCGGATTTCAGGTCTGAACTGATCCGCGATGAATGCGGCCAGCGGACCGTAGATCATGCCGTGCACCACTTTGGTCAAGAGCAGCGCGCCTAGCACCGCGAATTTGTCCGCGAGCGAGAACAGGTAGAAGACGGGGTAGAGCAGGGCGGCGAAGGCGAGGTATCCGATGATCATCAACCGGACGCGGCCCACGAGGTCGGAGAGGTATCCCATTCCGACGGTGACGAATATCAGGAAGACCGATGCGGCGGACCACATGACCAGCGCTTCGTGCTTGGGCGTTCCAGCGCTGACGGCATAAGCGAGCCCGAAGGTCTCCAGCATGCCGGCGAGCACGAAGTTCCCCAACGTGCCGAAGATGCAGATCAGGACCGGGCGTGGCTGCTGGAAGACGTCCCGCAACGGGCGATTCGCCTCCGGCGTCCCTTCCGCGCGGCGTTTGGCAAGGGTGTTGAACTCAGGGGACTCGTTCACCCCGGCCCGGACGAACAGGCACAGGGCCAGGAGGACGATCGAGAACAAGAACGGAATTCGCCAACCCCAGCTCTGGAACTCGCTGGTCGGGAGGTAGGCGAAAAGACCGAGCATGAGCGATGCCAGCGCCATGCCCGTGGGTGCCCCCGCTTGCGTGAAGGATGCCAGGAAGCCCCGCCGTTTCACGCCGGCATGCTCGTAGGCGAGCAAGGTAGCGCCACCCCACTCGCCGCCGACCGCGATGCCCTGGCACACCCGCAGGAAGACGAGGATGACCGCCGCCCAAGGACCGATCACCGTCGGCGGTGGGATCAAACCGATTGCGGTGGAGGCCAATCCCATTGTCATCATCGACAGGATGAGCATTTTCTTCCTACCGAGGCGGTCGCCGAAATACCCGAATACGAGACCGCCGAGAGGCCGGGCGAGATATCCGGTCGCGAAGGTTCCCAGGGCTGCGATCGTAGCCACCTCGGGTGGCGAGCCGCGAAAGAACACCGGACCGAAGGCGAGCACCGCCGCCTGCGCGTAGAGCAAGAAGTCGTAGAACTCAATCGTCGCGCCCAGGAAGCTCGAGATGGCAGCCCGCGCAGGCTGTCTCGGACTTTCGTTCGGCTCCGATCTCACCTGGTCTGGGTGTGCGGACATGAGGACTCCTCAACTGCATGACAACGCACGCTGACGCAGCAGGGCCGATCACAGCCATCCAAAGTGGACAGCAGCGTGAAGAGCGCGAGCGAAGGCGTGCTGTGCGGAGAACTGGGGTATGTGGACTGGATCCGCCGAAGATGTCGCTGATGGCGCAGGGGCAGCAAGCAATTGCTTGGTTAGGTCGTCAGATTACCAGTGGAGAAACCACTTTGGAAGGATCGGCAACACCGAAGTTTCCCGATCCTTTCGTTGCGGCACAAGGAGAACCGATACGCGCGCAGTTCTGCCGCGCCGAACTAGTTCTGCGGCTTCATGGGCAGCAACGCGGACATGTCGATCTCGATCAGCGTTGGCCCCTGCACGCCCAGAGCATCGACGAAGGCCGCGTCGAAGGCCGCCGCGCTGCACACCCGGGTTCCCTTCGCGCCGAAGGCTTCGGCGAGGGCGGCGAAGTCCGGTGTGGCCAGATCGACGTCGTGCTGCATGCCGTCGTCGATGCGGGACTCGATGTTGCGCAACATCTGGTACCCCCGGTCGTTGAACAGGCAGATCACCACCGGCGCCTGGAGCTGCACGGCGGTGGCCAGCTCCCCGACGCTCAACATGAATCCACCGTCGCCTTGCAGCAGCACCACGTGCTGATCCGCGGCCAGTGCTGCGCCGATAGCCAAGGGGAGGCCAGGGCCGATACCTGCCGCGGTGGACCGGATCGACGTCCGCGCACGGAGGATCGGCAGCAGGCCCTCGCCCCAGACGTAGGCGGGAACTGTCGCATCGCGCACGACGACGCTCTCGACGGGACGGTGCCTCTTGATCGACTCGCAGATCGCGAGCTGGTCCGGTCCAGCGCGGTCGGTGAGCAGTCCTCGGGCGCGCGAGACAGCTGCCCTGCCGATTTCCAGGTGTTCCTTGCGGGCGACGAGTTCTTCACCGGCAGGTTCCGGGAGAGCCGCGTGCAGTGCCCGCAGGCCTGCCTCGGCATCGGCCACGATGGCGGCTGCCACCGGGTAGTTGCGTCCGATCACGGACTGGTCCACGTCGAGGTGGACGAGGTTCTTCGAGAACGGCAGCGTCCAGGTGGCGGTCGGGTAGTGCTGGAAGCGGGTGCCGACGGCGAGCACCGCATCGCACGATCCGATGTAGTCCGGTACGTCGCCGGCAATGGCGACACCTCCCAGGCTCAGCGGATGATTTTCTGGGATGGAACCGCGCCCTTCCCGGCTGGTCAGCACCGGCGCCTGCCAGCGCTCAGCGACGCGCAGCAGCGCGTCTTCGGCCCTTGACCGGATGACGCCACCTCCCGCCCAGATCAACGGTCGCCGAGCCGACTCGAGGAGAGCGACGGCATGGTCGATCGATTCCGGGGGCGGTTGACGTCGCGCGATCGGGACCGCCGCCGCACTCACCTGTCGTGCGTTGGTCAGCGCCGAGGACTCCTGCAGATCTGTTGGGATTTCGACGGCTACCGGCCTCGGCCGGTCGCGCACGGCGGACCGACCCAGCCGGATGATCGTCTCGGTGATCTGGTCGGCGTGCTCGACCGTGACCACTTCGCGGCACAGGGTGCTGAGCATGCGGGCCTGTTGATCGGCTTCGTGCACGTATCCATGGCCTCGGCCGAGGTATCGCGACTCGATCTGGCTGGTGATCAGCAATACCGGCGAGGAGGCGAACTGCGCCTCGAAGAGCCCGCCCATGGCGTTGGCCGTGCCCGGTCCGGTGCTGACGATGCCCACCCCGAGCTTGCCAGCGGTGCGCGCGTACCCGTCTGCGGCGTGTACGACGCCCTGCTCGTGCCGACAGCTGACGACTGTGATCGCAGTCCACAGGTGGATGGCCTTCAAGATCGCGAGATTGTGGGCGCTCGGGATGGTGAAGACGGTGTCGACGCCAAGTGCTTCCAGCGCGAGGGCGACTGCCTCGCCACCGGCGAGCTCGTTGCGCGCCGTCGACGGCAAACGGCGCGATTCGCGATCTCGTTGAACGTGTGACACGTGAACCCCCTCTTCTCCTCGTGACCGGGATCGGGAAATCGGGGCGTCGGCGCCAGGGTTCGATCCTGCTCTCGGCGTGCTGGGCCGTGCTGATCGCGCCCCTTCGCGGACCTGCAGGGAGCGAACACCGCCGCGTCCGGCTGCCGATCGCTGGTCAGCGCCTTGCAGCTGTCCGGCGCGCTGCGGCTGTTGGCATCTTCGTGAGCGAGCCTCTTCGTTGCCGGGCTCGAGGTGTCTCTACACGTACCCTAGCCGTGTGGCTAAATCAATGCGGAATCAGGATGGCGCGGGATCTCCGGCGCGCGATCGAGTCGTCGCCCAGCTCATCGCCGCGGCGCGGGCGTTGTTCGCGCAGCGGGGGCCGGGCAATGTGTCCCTGCGGGAGATCGCGTCGGCTGCCGACGTCAACTACGGCTTGATCCACCAGTACGTCGGCACCAAGGACGACTTGCTCAGGCTGGTCTTCCGGACGGCGTCGGAAGATTTCGCGCACCACTTCGCCGAGGCGGAGGACGCGTCGGCTGCGGTCGCGTTCATCATGCGCCCGAAGTCCTCCGAGTACGTGCGCATGCTCGCGCACGTCCTGCTGGAGGGGCGGGATCCGGCTGCGTTGGTGGGGCGCTCGCCGGCGCTCTTGGAGCTCGGCCACCGGATCGAATCGGAGCTTGGTGAGGAGTCCGGTGCGGATCCGCGAGTGCAGGTTGCCGCACTGACCGGGGTCGCCCTCGGCTGGGGGCTTTTCGGGTCGTTCGTGCAGAAGATCGCAGGGCTTGGGGACATACCGGAGGACGAGCTGACCAAGACCATCTACGCCATGCTGCGCCGGGCGGTGGTCGACCTCTAGTGCGCGTCTTGGACTCATCTGCTTGGTGGTGCGGGTAGTGGCCCGCTGACCGACGCGCGTTGGCGACGTGCTGAAACCCCGCTCCGGGAGAGGTCTTGCTGCCGGCGCCGTCGTTCGGGGGTGGTCCGTTCGGCTGATGCGGTAGTACGCGATTGACATCGTTCTAGCCATATGGCTAGATGCGTTTAGCCGCATGGCTAGAGAGCTTGCTCGCTGGATTCACCGCTCGATTCCTCGTTTTCGCGTTCGCTGCTGGCAATTCCCGGAAAGGTATGAACCATGCACGGTGCAATCGCCGAACATTGGTGCATCTCGGTCGACAACGACGTCGTCGAGCTCCCGAACCTGTGGTGGGACCGACTTCCCCAGCGCGACCAGGAAACCGGTATGCGCGTTGTCCGAGACACCTGCAAGACCGTTCCCGACTTCGAGACCCGCATCGTCAGTCGCAATGCGGCCGGGGTGGGTGAGCTCCTGTTGGAGGTCGACTACCCGCACACAACCTCGCCGCACACGATGTGCGGCGAGGTTGTTCGGCTGCCAGAGCTGCCCTCTGAACTGCCGGGCCGGAGCAAGGGCGCGCAGAGCCATGACCGGTGCTGAGCGAAGATTCCGGCGCGGTCCCGTGCGGAGGAAACTGCTGCACGCCGCGCACGTCGTCACCGAACTGCTGCAGCCGCTGGGCAGGCGTCTGGTCCCGCATCGCGCGAAGTTCTGGGTAGTTCCGATGCTCCCGATCCGCTGGATGGGTCGACTGCGGTCACCGGCACGCCCGTGGCGGAGCCCGGTGGCGCCTGCCCCGGATGAGCTTCGGACCGTGGCGGGCGTGCGGCTCGACCACGCCGCTCAGGAAGCGGTCGCGAGAACCGCTCCGCTGCACAACTTCTTCCAGCTGCATCCCGAGGCGTGGATTCCGATGAGCTCCATGTGGTCGTCGATCATCAGCTGCGCTCCCCGGGTGCAGCGTGCGGCCCGGGCACGCACCCAGCAGCGCACCGCGCCGACGGCCGCACCCACTCCACTGTCACCCGCGGAGCTGACCGCACGGCTGAAAGCCGAGGCCCAGCGGATCGGGTTGAGCGCCGTCGGGGTGGCGCCGCACCAGCCCAAGTACACCTACGCCGAAAGCCAGGGACTGGCCGTCGGTGACCGGGTGGTGGTGGGAATCCTGGAGCAGAACTACTCGTCCACCCAGCTGATCCCGAGCCTGACCTCGGAGCGGGCCGCGCTGTCGACCTACGCCGAGCTGGAAGACCGGATGGCTGCGCTCGTCGAGTGGCTGCGCGAACACGGCTACCGGGCCCGGGCGGAGGGGTATGCGGGCGAGTCGATGGTGATCCCGTACGCGGTCGAGGCCGGGCTCGGCCAGCTTGGCCTCAACGGGCAGCTGCTCACCCCGTACGCCGGGTCGCGGTGTCGGATCGAAGTGCTGACCACCGACGCGCCGCTGGAGTTCGACCAGCCCGTGGATTACGGGATCGAGGGTGTTTGCGACCGCTGCCAGATCTGCGTGCGCCGATGCCCGGCAGGCGCCATCCCGGCTACCCGCAAAGAGCATCGCGGGGTGGTCAAGGCCAAGCTCAACACCAAGCGGTGTTTGCCCGTGGTGGGGCAGGCGGCGGGATGTTCGGTGTGCATGAAGGTCTGCCCGGTCCAGCGCTACGGGCTGTCCGACGTCCTCGACGAGTTCGCGCGGTCGGGCCGGATCCTCGGCAAGGACACCGATGAGCTCGAAGGCTACGACTGGCCCATCGACGGCGAGCACTACGGTCCTGGCGCTACACCTCGCGTATCGATCGAGTTCATGCAGCCGCGCGGGTTCGCCTTCGACCCGGACCGCCGGAGTCCTCCTGGTCAGCACGCATCGCGACCAGATTCCGGGGACACCGCTCATCCCTAGCGAGGAGAGCATCCGCAGGTTCTTCCATGTGTTCTGCGAGTGCCGTGACACTGGATGCTCATGATCGTCGCTGGTCTGACCACGGCGGCGTCCTTGCGGGAAGTCCTGCCGAGGCCGCGACGATCGGCTGCGGGTGGTGGCCGACCGGCTCGCCTCCTCGTCATCGCGTGCGGCCTCGTGACGCTGCTGGCCGTATCGTGCACTGTTCTCGGCTGAGCACCCAGCCGGTCCTATCAGGACAGTGGGTGGGCGAATGCCGCGAATCAGCGAGGAATCTGCCAGAACAAAAACGGTGCTGGACCCCTGAAACTATCCCGAACCCCAAAGTACCGGGATGCTTCGATGCGCCCCGGTAGATCGAGATCCGGCACATGACGAAAACCCTTCGGACACCAGGAGAACTGACATGTTTGATCACCTTTCCGCGGTCGGCGGGCGCTCCTCTTGGAAAGGGAGCGAACTGGACTACCGCGAGGACGGGCTCTGGCAGCTGTCCGAATCCGAGTTGAAGGAGATCGACGCCGCCCTGTCGCACCTCCGGTCGCTCGGGGACCTGGACCTGCCGGAGATCACCGCGGAAACGTTCCCGCTGACGACCGTCGGGGCGTTCCTCGAACGGCTCCGCGAGGAGCTCCGGTCGGGCCGGGGATTCGTGCTCATCCGCGGCATTGCGCGGGACCGGTACTCCGACGACGACCTCGCACGGATCTACTGCGGTCTCGGCGCCCACCTCGGCGTCATCATCCCGCAGTCGGCGAACGGTGAGCTGCTGGGTCATGTGCGCGACGTCTCCGACGTCGTCCAGGGTGAGCTGCGGGGCTACCGCACCGCCAGTGCGATGAACATGCACTCCGACGGCCACGATGTCGTGGCCCTCCTGTGCCTGCGCGAGGCCAAGGTGGGCGGCGCCAGCCGCATCGCCAGCGCGGTCGCCGTGCACGACCACATGGTCCGGACCCGACCGGATCTCGCCGAGGTCTTGTACCGGGGAATGCCCGTGGCCCGTGGTCGGCTGGACGCGGAGAAGGGCGACGGGCGTCTCGTCACGACGGACAACGTTGCCATCTTCTCCCAAAAAGGTGGGGAGTTCAGCTCTTGCGTCCACGTGTCCCAGGTCAGGGACGCAGCGCAGATGGGTGCCTTCACCCTCACCGAGGAACAGGACGAGGCGCTCGAGCTGCTGTGCGAGCTGACCAGCTCTCCGGAGTTCTACCTCGACATGAACATCGCCCCGGGAGACATCCAATTCCTCAACAACCGGCTGATCGTCCACGGACGCACCCGTTACGAGGACCACCCCGAGATCGACCGCCGCCGGCACCTGATGCGGTTGTGGCTCAACATCCCCACGTGGAAGCGGCGCCCCGCCGACCAGGACGACATCTACTCGGAGGCCGATCTCCCGAACTGGGCCCGCCAGCGGACGCCGTTCATGGAGCTGCCCTCGAACATCTGAACGCGAAACAGGCTGATCGCGGCCACAGAGGAAGGGGCGCACCAGGTGCGCGACGAGGCGCAGACGCTGGTGGACCAGGCGCACAGCGGATACTTCGAGGGGCTACCCGCTGAGTCCGTGGTCCAGTTCCGGGAAGCGTTGCGGCGAATCGTTTTCCCCTAAGCGTTGTCGCCTTTTCGCGCGACCGCGCTGTCAAGATCGACTGTGATGGTCTGCAGCTGATATAGCTCGTGGCGGGTACGTTGACTGCTGATGTTCCTCGCCAACATCAACCAAGGGGCGTTTCTCGGTGACGGCTACAGCCGACGCGTGGCAATGACGTTATGTTGGTGGCAGCTGAAATCAACGGTTAACCGATCGCCCTGTCGGTCCGTCATGGCTCACGGGGGAGTCGCGAGGGGGTGTGCCTCTCCTGTTAGAGCTGAGAGGGCGGTGGCGACTTCGGGGAGGTTCGCGCGGACGTAAGTCGCGGTTGCCCGGTGTCGCCATGGCCGTTGGTGTGGCCTGCGTACTCGCGGGCGACGGCGTAGCAGAAGTTGCAGTCGACCCAAGTCAGAGTGGTGTGCCGCAGCCAGTGTGTGGAGATTTGCTGGGTGGCCACCCACGGCAGATGGCGTCCCAGACGCGTCCACAGGTGGTCGTATCGCCGGCGGGTAATGGGAGAACCGTTAGTATAGCGGAGAAGTTGTCCGTCAGGGTCGCCGTCTCCGCGGCGGTCCGAGTGCGCTTGCAGATGGACTATCAGTTTCGGGGATACCGGTTGCCAGCGCAGGGTCTCGCCCTTTTCTCTCAGCCGGATCAGGCACTGCTCGATGTCGAGGTCTCGTGGGCGAAGTGACAGTGCGCCTCCGCGACGGCAGGCGGTTTCGGTGTGCAGCCGGAGCAGGAGGCTGTCTAGAAGAGGGTCGTTACCGGTGCTGGCCGCGACCCGGTTGATGTCCGACAGGGCTCGTCGTGTGCTGGGAAACCTACGGGGCTTGGAGACCCGCAGCGCCGGGTTGCTCGCTTCGCTGATCAGCTCATCGGCCACGGCGTGGGTGTACAGGCAGCGTAGTGCCGAGAGAAGGTGCCTCGACAGCGCGTCTGGTTAACCGGAGCGGGTGGGCGCCGCTGCTCCTGTTTGGGATACTGAGGTGGACCGCGAGCGAAGAGAGGTGGAGGGCGATTTCATGGACTCCTTTACTTCGCTGAGTACACTGGGAACCGACCTCGAAGAACGAAGTTGAGCATGCCGCTGACCGCCCACTCGACTGGGGGTCAAGGGGTCGTGGGTTCGAATCCCGCCGTCCCGACGGTCTGAGAAGCCCGTTGATCAGCACGTAAGTGCAGGTCAATGGGCTTTTTTGCGTACGTTTGTGGATCTTCGATGATCGCTCCGGAGAGGCCTGTCTCGAATTTCGGCGATTTTTGGGAGGATTTTGGGAGGCTGGCCTTTGACTGGCCGGAATGGGGTCGGGCTGAGCATGATCGGATAGTCACCCGTCTGGGTGAACTGGGCTGTGTCATAGATCACTGTTGATCTGTGGGTGTTTACGCCTTGCGGACCTCGTGATCACCTTGAAAGTGTGAGCCTGATTGATCGCGTAGCGCGCTGGCGGCTCCGTGGTACTGGGTGGTGACCGGCAGGGGGCGACGCTCGCTCTTAGCTGCTGCGTCGGAGCAGCTGTGACCGGTGAAGCGATGTGCTGGCGAAACAGCAAATTCGTGCTGGTGCGACGTTGTCTTCAGGGCTTGTCTCATGTGGTTGATCAAGGTCTATCATGATCGCTTCTTGTGTTGATGATCTCTCCCGACGTTTGGTGCCCGATGAGCTGTGGGCGTTGGCGCAGCCGCTCATTCCGCGGTTCGAGCCGCGACCGCAGGGCGGTGGGACGACACCGGTGGACGACCGAGCCGTGTTCACGGCCATCGTGTTCGTGTTGACCACTGGTTGCGCGTGGCGTTTGCTGCCACCGTCGTTCGGGGTCACCGGTCCCTACGGCGCATCGCCGGTTCAGCGAATGGATCTCGGCCGGTCTGTGGCGCAAGCTGCATCGGGCGGTGCTAGATGAACTGGGCGGCCAAGGCATGATCGACTGGTCGCGGGTGGCCCTGACGATGCGTCCGTCAGGGCCAAAAGGGGATCCATGACCGGCCCGAACCCGGTCGATCGAGGCAAGTCCGGATCGAAGATCCACGTGTTGTCCGACCGAGTCGGGCTGCCGTTGTCGGTGGCCGTCTCCGCCTCCAACACCAACGACTCCTACGCGCTAAAACCTTTGGTCCTGGCGATCCCGGCAGTGAAGAAATCCCGCCGCGGGCCGCGACGGCGCAAACCGGCAAAACAGCACGCCGACAAGGCCTACAACCAGATCGACCTGCGCGGCTGGGTCCGCGATCAAGGCATTACCGTGCGCATCACCCGTAAAGGCATCGAATCCAGCAAGAAGCTCGGCAAACATCGCTGGGTGATCGAACGGACCATCGCCTGGGCCTTCGGCTACCGCCGGCTCAGCATCCGATACGAGCGATACGCCCACCACTTCTGCGCCTTCCTCACCCTCAGCGCAGCACTCACCTGCCACAAGAAACTTCGCAAAGCAGCCACATGAGACACGCTCTAAGCCTCAACGCTGATGGTCCGCCACGGGCCGAAGCGCGTGCCCTCGACATCCTCGCCACCGCCCTGCACCGCATGGGCAGCCATGAGGCAGCGGAAAAGGGATGGTTGCGCTCGCTGCGCCTCTACCGGGAGCTTGACGATCCTCAGTGGACGGCCGTCCGGGAACGCCTCGACAAAATGTGAACAACACTCTGAAAAAGGGTGCTGTAGAGGCGTTTTGGCACAAAGTGGGCCCGCGAAAAACCATGATCATTAACTGCTAGACTCGCCTCAGTGAGTAACCCACGACACAGTCGACGGTCCCTCGCAAGCGTTTGAGTCAGATGCTCCCGCACAGGGAGTAAGCACAGATAGGGGTCCCCCGAAACATGGCCCAAGGTCTTAACCGATTCATCACTGCGGGATTACTCGCTTGTTCTGCGATCCTGAGCATCGAGTCGGTCGCGGTGGCAGAGACCCAGCAGTCCCGCGTCGTGCCAGCCTGGTACGGGCAGTGCTAAGCACGGCAGGCTGACTCGGTCTTGCGCGCGAGGGCTCTCCCCATCGGGCAGATAGGGAGAGCCTTCTGCTTGTACAGCAAGGGAACTGGCTGTTGGATCACCCGCAAGCACTGCTCAGGGTCTGAGGTTGACCCGACTGTCCACTGGCTGCCGGATCCTCGCGCACGCGAGGATGGTTCCGGCATGCTGGACTTCTGCACCGCGCAGATGCTGAGGAGCATTCGTCCGAAGTCGGCGAGCACCAGTCGGCGATGGGTGAATCCGGCAGCGAACGGCAGCAGGCTGCACATCTAGAGATCCTCAAACAAGCCGCGGCTTTCCTCTCGAAGGAGACCCGGTGAATGGCTATCCGTTCATTGAGGCGGAGAACGCAGACAGTGGCGACGTCAAACGTGTATGTGAAACGCTCGAAGTCTCCTGTGCTGTCTGCTATCCGCACCGCACCACTGGCCCATCTGCCTGCGGCGCAGGACCCCGAGGTGCCAACGACCCCCAGGCAGCGGAAACACCGGGGGGCGGAGTTCTGTCGGGTGTCTCGATCAGTCGGCTGATGCCGTCATGCTTGGTTTCTGGGCTGTGCCCGGTGGTCGGCGGCAGTGGTGATGTCCGTGAGGTGCGGCCAGCGCGGTTGGTCGCCCTTCGGTTCGTCGCCGAGGATCGTCACGCGGTGCCCGATCCGGCGTTCGGTGTAGTCGTTGACGGCGTAGTGCTGGGTCGCTCGGTTGTCCCACAGGGCGATCGCGCCCGGCCGCCAGCTGAACCGGCAGACGTTCTCCGGACGTTCGGCCGCTGAGAAGAGGTGCCCGAGCAGCACATCGCTCTCCGCACGGCGCAGCTGGGGGATGTTCATGGTGAACATCCGGTTCACGTACAGCGATCGCCTGCCAGTCACCGGGTGCATGCGCACCACCGGGTGTTCCGCCTCGAAGGAGGTTCCGTTGGGATGCACGAAGGCGTGCACGGCCGTCAGTCCGTCGAGGAAGTCACGCAAGGGCGCGGAGAGGGCGTCGTAGGCCAGGTACTGGTTGCTCCACATCGTGTCGCCGCCACGCGGTGGGCACTGCACGATTTGCAGGATGGACGCGATCGGCGGGTTCGCCGCGAAGGTCACGTCGGTGTGCCAGACATCGGCCTTCGCGCCCTGGTCCGAGTCGAGCACCACGATCTCCTGGTGCCCGTCCATCTTGGGTAGGAAAGGGTGCACTTCCAGTGCGCCGAGGAAGCGGCCGAAGTTCTTGT
>NZ_JBEOVY010000081.1:0-24730 GCF_040295745.1 Saccharopolyspora sp. NPDC002686 | reverse complement strand
GGGGTCCCGACACGCCCGGGTGTGCAGTTTCAATTGAAACTGTAAAACCCAGGCACGGCGGATCGCAGTTTCAATTGAAACTGTGGTCTGGAGCGGTCGCGGCGGAACCTGGGCGGGGGGTGAAATGCCCGGGGGGAGTGGGGTTGTTCGTCGTTGGTGGGGCGAGGGGCAGACTGTGCGCAATCGTCGTGCCGTGATGAGGGAGGACGCGATGCACGGAGTGTGGACCCCGGACCAGATCCGCGCGGCCGAACAGCAGTTGTTCGCCGAGACGCCGGAGCCGGTCGTGATGCGCCGCGCCGCCTACGCGGTCGCCGTCCACACCGCGCGAGTGCTCACCGACATCACCGGCGGAGTCTCCGGTCGGCGCGTCGCGCTGCTGGTCGGGGCCGGGAACAACGGCGGCGATGCGCTGTGGGCGGGAGCCTTCCTGCGTCGCCGCGGAGTCGGCGTCACCGCCGTGCTGCTCGCGCCGGAGAAGGCGCACGCCGCCGGGCTCGCCGCGCTGCGGCGCGCTGGAGGCCGGGCGGTGTCGGCCGAAGGTCCGAGCCCGGACACCTCGGGGATCGGCGCCGATGCGGCGGACGCCGTCGAGCGGGCCGACGTGGTGGTCGACGGGATCGTCGGGCTGTCCGCGCGCGGATCGCTGCGGCCGACCGCGGCCGAGCTGGTGCGCCGGGTGGAGGTGCCGGTGATCGCCGTCGACCTGCCCAGCGGCGTCGACCCGATGACCGGCGCCGTCGACGGGCCGGCGGTGTCGGCGGATCTGACGGTGACCTTCGGCGGCCGCAAGCCCTGCCACGTGCTGGGCGAGGGCGCGGTGCGCTCGGGCGAGCTCGAGGTCGTCGACATCGGGCTCGACGACCACCTGCCGGACCCCGAGCTCCACGTGCTGCAGCCCGCCGAGATCGGTGCGGCTTGGCCGGTTCCGGGGCCGACCGACGACAAGTACACCCAGGGTGTGATCGGCGTCGCCGCCGGTTCGGCGACCTATCCCGGTGCTGCGGTGCTGGCCAGCGGGGCTGCGGTGCAGGCGACCGCCGGCATGGTCCGCTACGCCGGTCCGGCCGCCGACGTGGTGCGCTCGCACTGGCCGGAGGTGGTGGCGACCGGGTCGGTCCGCGACGCCGGGAAGGTGCAGGCGTGGGCCGTCGGCCCGGGGATCGGCCTCGGCGCCAGCGGGCGCGACGTCCTGCAGCACGTCCTGGAGTCCGGGCGGCCGGTGTGCGCCGACGCCGACTCGATCACCCTGTTCGCCAACGACCCGACGCTCTGGGACGCCCGCGACCCGGACACCCCGCTGGTCCTGACGCCGCACGCCGGTGAGTTCGCGCGGCTGGCCGGGCACGAGCTGGGCGCGGACCGGGTCGAGGCGGCTCGGGAGGTCGCCGCGCGCTTCGACGCGGTGGTGCTGCTCAAGGGCAACACGACGATCGTCGCCGCCCCGGACGGCCGGGTGCTGGTCAACGACGCGCAGCACTCCTGGCCCGCCACCGCAGGCTCCGGCGACGTCCTGACCGGCCTGATCGGCGCGCTCCTGGCCAGCGGCGTGGAACCCTGGCTGGCCTGCGGTTACGCCGCCCACGTGCACTCGCTGGCCGCGGACCTCGCCGCGCACGCCGGATCCGTCGACCCGCCCGCGGTGGGCGCCCCGATCGGGGCCTCCGCGCTGCTGGAGGCGGTCCCGATGGCGATCCGCGAGGTCCGCCGGGCTGCCCTGGGTTGATCTGCACCGGTTGTCGGTATTGGCGGTCCGGCCGTGTGCGACGATGACCGTGCCATGAGTGACCAGCCCGCGTACCGCGCCGACCTGCGCATCGACGTCGGCGCGATCCGCCACAACGTGAGGGTGCTCTCGGCGCGTGCCCGCGAGTCGGGTGCTCGCACGATGACCATCGTGAAGTCCGACGGCTACGGCCACGGCGCGGTGACCGTAGCGCGCGCCGCGCTCGAATCCGGCGCTGATCAGCTCGGAGTCGCTTCCGTCGGCGAGGCGCTGCAGCTGCGCGCCGCCGGCATCACCGCTCCGGTGTTCTGCTGGCTCTACGCCGTGGACGAGGACTTCGCGCCCGCGATCGCCGAGGACGTCGAGCTCTCCGCGTCGTCGCTGACCGGCCTGCAGAAGATCGAGGCGGCGGCCGCGGCGCAGGACCGCGTCGCGCGGGTCCACCTCAAGATCGACACCGGGTTGTCGCGCAGCGGCTGCCCGGGCGAGCTCTGGCCCGCGCTGGTGGAAGCCGCCGCGAAGGCCGAGGCCGACGGGAACGTCGAGGTCGTCGCGGTGTGGTCGCACCTGGCCTGCGCCGACGAGCTCGGCCACCCCTCCATCGACGAGCAGGCCGCGCGGTTGCAGCGCGCGTACGAGCAGGCGCGCGCGGCGGGGCTGGACCCGATCCGGCACATCGCCAACTCGGCCGCCGTGCTCACCCGCCCCGACCTGCACTTCGAGCTGGTCCGGCCGGGCATCGCCGTCTACGGGCTGGACCCGGTGCCGCAGGACGGCGACCACGACCTGCGCCCGGCCATGACCTTCCGCTCCTCGGTGGTGCTGACCAAGCGCATCGCCGCTGGTGAGAGCGTTTCCTACGGGCACACCTGGACCGCGGACCGGCCGACCGGGCTCGCGCTGGTCCCGGTGGGCTACGCCGACGGCGTGCCGCGCACCCTGTCCGGCCGGATGTCGGTGTGGCTGGCGGGGAAGCGGCGTCCGGTGCGCGGCCGGGTCTGCATGGACCAGCTGGTGGTCGACATCGGCGACGACGAGGTCCACGAGGGCGACGAGGTGCTGCTGTTCGGGCCGGGCGACCAGGGCGAGCCGACGGCGGCGGAGTGGGCCGACGAGATCGGCACCATCCACTACGAGATCGTCACCGGCATGTACCGCCCGCGCGTGACGCGAACCGTCGAGGACGAGACGTGATGAGCCTGGAGTCGGTGTGAAACCCGTCTGGCAGGCGCTGGCCTGGACGAGCGGTGTGCTGGGTGCCGCGGTCACCGGCGCCGCGGTCGGCGTCGTCGCGCACAGCACGCGGGTCGCCGGGCAGCGCGAATCCGCGGAGGACCCGCACGCCGACGAGCCGCTGGGCCGGCTCCGCCCGACCCGGCAGTCCACTGTGGCCGCTGACGACGGAGTTCCGCTGGCGGTGCAGGAGATCGAGCCCGCCGACGGTGGCGAGCCGGACCTGACCGTGGTGCTGGTGCACGGGTTCGCGCTGGACTCCCGCTGCTGGCACTTCCAGCGCCGCGACCTGCCGGAGCTCACCGATCCGCGGGTCCGGGTGGTGCAGTACGACCAGCGCAGCCACGGCCGCTCCGGGCACTCCACCAAGCGAAACAGCACGATCGAGCAGCTCGGCCGGGACCTCGACGCGGTCCTGCGCGCGATGGCGCCGAAGGGACCGATCGCTCTGGTCGGGCACTCGATGGGCGGCATGACGATCATGGCGCTGGCCGAGCAGCGCCCGGAGCTGTTCCGCGAGCGGGTCCGCGCGGTGGCGCTGATCGGCACCGCGGCCGACTCGGTCGGCGCGGCCGGGCTGCCCCGGACCTGGCTCTCGCGCGTCAACCCGGTGCCGCGCGGGCTCGCGCTGCTGTCCAGCATCCAGCCCGACCTGGTGGAACGCACCCGGAGGGCAGGCGACAAGATCACCTGGAGCCTGATCCGCTCGCTGTCGTTCGGGGACCGCAAGATCTCGCCCGCGGTGGTGGACCTGATGGCGGAGATGATCGGAGCGACCACGGTCGAGGTCGTCACCGACTTCCTGGAGACGATCGGCCTGCACGACCGCAAAACCGCGCTCGCCGCGCTCCGGACCTGCGAGGTGCTGGTGCTCAGCGGCGACGCCGACCGGGTCACGCCGTTCTCGCCGCACGCCGAGAGCCTGGCCGCCGAGCTGCCGGACGCGACGCTGGTGCGCGTCGAAGGAGCGGGCCACCCGGTGATGCTGGAACGGCCGGAATTGGTCACCGAGCAGTTGACCGCGCTGCTGCGCAGGGCGGTGGGGAAGGTGAGCGGGAAGTGAGTTCTGCGCTGCGGATCGCGGAGTTGCCGCAGGAGGCCGACACCCTCGAGTTCGGCCGACGGCTGGGCGCTGCGCTGCGCGCCGGCGACCTGGTGCTGCTGGACGGGCCGCTCGGCGCGGGCAAGACCGTGCTCGCGCGGGGGATCGCGGCAGGCATGGGCGTCACCGGCAGGGTGACCTCGCCGACGTTCGTGATCGCGCGGGTGCACCGGCCGGATTCCGGCAACGGCCCGGCGCTGGTGCACGTCGACGCCTACCGGCTGGGCGGGCTGGACGAGATCGACGACCTGGACCTGGACACCGACCTCACCGAAGCCGCCGTGGTGGTGGAGTGGGGCGAGGGCCTGGCGGAACGGCTCGCCGACAGCCACCTGATGCTGCGGATCCGCCGTCGTCCCGACGACGTCCGCGAGGTCGCGCTGGAGCCGCACGGCGAGTCGTGGGATGCGCGGATCCCCGAATTGCTCGGCCGGTGACCGATTTCCTGTCCGGGATCCCCGGTCCGGTCGCGCTGATCGCCGGAGTGCTGGTGCTGTTCGCCGAATCCGGCCTGGTGATAGGGGTTTTCCTGCCGGGCACGGGCACCGTCCTGGCACTCGGCTGGTTGGCCGGGCAAGGCGTGGCGCCGGTGTGGCTGGCTGCTGTCTGCGCGGCGAGCGCGACGGCTTTGGGGTGCCAGCACGGCTTCTACCGCGGTCGGCGCGGCAGCTTGCTGCGGCGCGAGTTGGTGAAGCGCTTGGGGGAGCAGCGGTTCGAGCGCTTGGTGTCCGCATTGGACAGTCGCGCCGAGGTGACCGTTTCGGTGTCGCAGTGCTTCGCGGCGGTGCGAACCCTGGTGCCGCGGCTGGCGGCCCGGACCCGCATGACCCACCTCCGCTTCACCCTCTGCAACCTCCCGGTCGCGATCACCTGGGCGACGACCCTGGTCCTCCTCGGAGCCTGGTCGGGCGACGCCTACGAACGGGTGGAAGCCATCGCGGGCCTGGCCGGCCTCCCGGTCGTGGGCATCGCCGCAGCGGTCGCCCTGACGGTCTGGTGGCTCCGCCGCAGATCCCGGCTCAGCGCTTGATCCGGGTGGCCGTGCCGGTGACCCGGATCTGGTCGTGGGCCTCGGAGATCTCGACGTCGAGGATGCTGGGGCGGCCCATGTCGAAGCCCTGGTGGATGCGGAAGCGCGCCGGCGGGGTGATCAGGCCGCGGTGCTTGAGGTAGCCGCCGAACGCCGCCGCTGCCGCGCCGGTCGCGGCGTCTTCCACCACGCCGCCCGGTGGGAACGGGTCGCGGGCGTGGAAGAGCTCGGGGCTCTCGCGCCAGACCAGCTGCAGCGTCGTCCAGTCCTGGTCGGCCATCAGCTTGCCGAGGCGCTCGAAGTCGTAGGACAGCGCCGCGAGCTTGGCCCTCGTGGACACCGCGAGGACGAGGTGGTCGTTGCCGCCGAAGGCCACGCTGGGCGGCAGGTCCGGGTCGAGGTCGTCGCGGGTCCAGCCGAGCGCCGCCAGCGCCTCGTCGACGGCGGCGGGGTCGACGTCGCTGACCGAGGTGGGGACGCTGGTGAGCGTCGCGGTGTGCCGGCCGGAGTTGTCGACCTGGGTGTCGACGGAGACCAGCCCGGCCCGGGTGTGCAGGTCGAACGGGCCGGTGCCGTCGCGTTCGGCCAGCGCGACCGAGGTGGCGATCGTCGCGTGCCCGCAGAAGGCGACCTCCGCCTTCGGGCTGAAGAACCGGACGTCGTGCGCGCGCTCGCCGCGCGGGAACAGGAACGCGGTCTCGGAGTACCCGATGTCGGCGGCGATCCGCAGCATCTCCGCATCGGTCAACCCCGACGCGTCGAGCACCACCCCGGCGGGGTTCCCGCCCTGCGGATCACTGCTGAACGCCACCAACCGCTGGGCCTCGACACCCGCCACCTGCTCCGTCGCATCGCTCATGCCCCCTCCAGCACGGAACCCCCACCCCTTATTCCCCCGGTCGTGTGGCACGGGACCACAGTTTCAATTGAAACTGCGAAACCTCGTGGCTGGGGTCTGCAGTTTCAATTGAAACTGTAAATCTCCACGCGTAGATCTACAGTTTCAATTGAAACTGTGGTCCTGGGCGGGTTTTCGGAGGTCAGGGCGTGTTGTTGGCGCTCAGTTCGGCGGAGAGGTCCTTGGCCAGGCGTTGCATCAGGGGGACGACCTCGTCCGTCGAGATGCGGAGCATCCGGCCTTCCGGGCCGCTGATCGAGATCGCCGCGCCCGCCGGCGCGCCGGGGACCGCGACCGCGTAGCAGCGGACGCCGACCTCCTGCTCGCCGTCGTCCAGGGCGTAGCCCTGCTGGCGGATGCGGTCCAGCTCCGCCTGCATCGACTCGACGGTGACGATGGTGCGCTCCGTCTGCGGGTGCATGGTCGTGCGGGACAGCAGTTGGGTCACGGTGTCCGGCGGCATGGTGGCCATGACGGCCTTGCCGACCGCCGTGGCGTGCGCGTCGACCCGGCGGCCCACCTCGGTGAACATCCGCATCGAGTGCTGCGAGGGCACCTGCGCGACGTAGACGATCTGCTCGCCGTCGAGCACCGCCATGTTGGAGGTCTCGCCGGTCGCCTCGGTGAGCTCGGCCAGGTAGGGGCGGGCCCAGGAGCCGAGCGCGCGGCTGGCGGTTTCGCCGAGGCGGATCAGCCGGGGGCCGAGCGCGTAGCGGCGGGACGGTTGTTGGCGGGCGTAGCCGTTGCTCACCAGGGTGCGCATGATCCGGTGGATCGTCGGCAGCGGTAGTCCGGACTTCTCGGCGAGTTCGGACAGCGCCACCTCGCCCCCGGCGTCGGCCATGAGTTCCAGCAGCTCGAAGGTGCGTTCGACGGACTGCACCCCTCCGCCCTGGCTTGCCCGTTGCGGGCCCGTGGTCATCGCAGAACTCCCTTTTCGCCCTTCGGACTGACCGAAGTCTAGTCCGTGACGGGTGTGACAGCTCATGTTGCTTCGAACGCTATACGGAAACTAACATCCACGATGCAGAAAAACATTACGGGCGTACCGCAAGCGGAACGGGCGTCGCGCAGCCTCGGGTGCGCGCAGGTCCGCCACGCGGCAAGGTGAGCCATCAGCCACCGTCTGGAACCCGGCAGCAGAAAGGGTGGACTTCTCATGTCCGAAACGGCAGCAGGAGTGCAGGTCATCGGCGGCGCCGTCGAGCGCGGGGACGAGATCCTCACCAAGGAAGCGCTCGAGTTCGTGGCCGGTCTGCAGCGCGCCTTCGGCGCCCGGCGCGACGAGCTGCTCGAGCGCCGCAAGCAGCGCCGCGCGGAGGCCACCGCCAAGGGGCGGCTGGACTTCCTCGAGGAGACCCGGCACATCCGCGAGGGCGACTGGCAGGTGGCCGCGCCGCCGGCCGACATCGCCGACCGCCGCGTGGAGATCACCGGCCCGACCGACCGCAAGATGGCGATCAACGCGCTGAACTCCGGCGCCAAGGTCTGGCTGGCCGACCTCGAGGACGCCAACACCCCGCACTGGCGCAACGTCGTCTCCGGCCAGGTCAACCTCTACGACCTGGTGCGCAAGCAGATCGAGCTGGTCACCGACAAGAAGACCTACAAGCTGCGCGACGACGTCAAGCACGCCGTGCCGCTGGTGCGCCCGCGCGGCTGGCACTTCGACGAGAAGCACGTCCTCGTCGACGGCAAGCCCGCCGTCGCCGCCCTGGTCGACTTCGGCCTGCACTTCTTCCACAACGCCAAGGAACTGATCAGCCGCGGCAGCGGACCGTACTTCTACCTGCCGAAGATGGAGAGCCACCTCGAGGCTCGCCTGTGGAACGACGTGTTCACCCACGCCCAGCAGGAGCTCGGGGTTCCGCACGGCTCGGTGCGCGCCACCGTGCTGATCGAGACCTACCCGGCCGCGTTCGAGATGGAGGAGATCCTCTACGAGCTGCGCGACCACTCCGCGGGCCTGAACGCCGGTCGCTGGGACTACCTGTTCAGCGTCATCAAGACCTTCCGCGACTCCGACAAGTACATCCTGCCGGACCGCAACTCGGTGACCATGACCGCGCCGTTCATGCGCGCCTACACCGAACTGCTGGTGCGCACCTGCCACAAGCGCGGTGCGTTCGCCATCGGCGGCATGGCCGCGTTCATCCCGACCAAGGACGACTCCAACGCCGCGGCGATGGACAAGGTCCACGCGGACAAGAAGCGCGAGGCCGGCGACGGCTTCGACGGTTCCTGGGTCGCCCACCCCGGTCTGGTGCCGATCTGCTTCGAGGAGTTCGACGCGGTGCTGGGCGACAAGCCCAACCAGATCGACCGCACCCGCGACGAGGTCTCCGTGACCGCCGACCAGCTGCTCGCGGTGGCCGAGACCCCGGGTGAGAAGACCATCGAGGGCCTGCGCGCGGCCGTCGACGTGGGTGTCCGCTACATCGTGTCCTGGCTGGGCGGCAACGGTGCGGCGGCGATCCACAACCTGATGGAGGACGCCGCGACCGCGGAGATCTCCCGGTCGCAGATCTGGCAGTGGCTGCACAACGACGTGGTGCTGGCCGGCGGCGAGCGGGTCACCGCCGACCTGGTTCGCGAGACGCTGGCCGACACCGAGAAGCAGCTGCGTGCCGAGGAGGGCTTCCCGGTCGAGAACCTGGGCCGGGCGGTCGAGCTGTTCGAGCAGGTGGCGGTCGCCGACGAGTTCGTCGACTTCCTGACGCTGCCCGCCTACGAGCAGATCGACTGATCGAACTGCGGTGATCGGGGGTCGTGCGTCCTCCCGCGATCTCAGCGGAATTCCCGCTGCGATCGCGTTCCGGGGACGCGCGGCCCCTTCGCCGCAGCCGAGCTGGGCAGCCGGGGACGCCTCCCGGCTGTCGAACCGAAGGGAGCGCAAGTGGCCAGAACCTCGCTGGAAACCGCCGAGGTCAACCGCAGGCTCGACCGGCTTTCCGCCGTGGACGAGCACATCGCCGGCACCTATCCGGGTGCGCGGGCGGTTCGGCAGCCGGTGCACACCTGCTACGTGCCGGCGAACAAGGTCGACGCCGACACGGTGCGGCAGTGGGAGCAGGAGGCGCTGGCCGCGCTCGACCGGGATGCGGCTCGGCCCGAGGACCTGATCGAGATCCTCGGCATGGACCCCGAGATCGCCCGCGCCGTGCACCCGCGGCTGCGCGCCAAGCTGCAGAACTCCCCGCTGGAGGACCTGCGCATCGACTTCGAGGACGGCTACGGCAACCCCGGTGACGAGGCCGAGGACGCCGAGGCCGTGCGCACCGCCGGGGTGCTCGCCGACTGGCTGCGCGAGGGCGCTGCCCCGGCGAACTTCGGGTTGCGGGTGAAGTCCTTCGACACCCCGCAGCTGCGCGCTCGTTCGGTGCGCACGCTGGACGTCTTCCTCACCGCGCTGCTCGGGAAGCACGGCGGTCTGCCCGACGGGTTCGTGCTGACCTTCCCGAAGGTCGTCGACGTCGCGCAGGTCGAGGTGTTCGTCGAGTTCCTGGGCCTGTTCGAGCAGCAGCTGGGTCTGCCGGAGCGCGCGCTGCGCTTCGAGATCCAGGTGGAGACCACGCAGTCCATTGTGGACTCAGAGGGGCGTCTCGCGCTGCCGCGCTTCCTCCGCGCGGGCGCCGGCCGGGTGACCGGCCTGCACTTCGGCACCTACGACTACACCGCCAGCTGCGGCCTGACCGCCGCCCACCAGCACCTCGCGCACCGCGCCTGCGACTTCGCACGCCACGTGATGCAGGTGTCGGCCGCGGGCACCGGGGTGTTCCTCTCCGACGGTTCGACGAACGTCCTGCCGGTCGGCGACCAGGTCCACCACGGCTGGCGCACCCACTACGACCTCACCCGCCGTTCCCTCGAACACGGCTTCTACCAGGGCTGGGACCTCCACCCGGCCCAGCTGGTGACCCGCTACGCGGCGGTCTTCGCGGCCTTCCGCGACTCCGCCCCGGCGGAGGCCAAGCGCCTGTCGGCGTACGCGTCGGCCAGCGGCGGAGCGGTCCTCGACGAGCCGGCCACGGCCCGCGCCCTGGCGGCTTCGTTCGTCCGCGCCCTCGACAACGGCGTCATCGACGCGGCGGAGGTCGAACAGCTGACCGGCCTCCCCGAAGCCGAGATCCGCAAGCTCGGCCGCCTCTGACAGACGTGAGTGCGCAGCAGTGTTCCAGCACTGCTGCGCACGCACGACCGTCTACGCCGCGGCTTGCGCGACGGTGAGGCTGTCTTCGTAGATGTGGTAGCGGGTGATCAGGCCGTTCTCCGCCGGTGAGGTGCAGGGCGAACGGGGTGCTGAAAGCTCGGCCGTTGGCCTTGATGACCTGCGATATCTCGCCCAGCACCACCGCGTGCGGACCGTCCACGAGGATGTGGTCGATCTCGGCAGAGCGGCCTTCGGGCGCGAAACTTCCCAGCATGGTGCGGAAGAAGTCCGCCACGTCCTCGCGGGTCCTGCAGTGGCGGATCCACGGGACGTCCGGTGAGCCGTAGATCTTCCAGTCGACGCGCTCAGCGAACAGCGCGGCGATCTCCTCCGCATCGCCACCGGCCAGCGTGCGCAGGAATTTCTCAGTGGTAGCGCGGAAATCCATGCCAGTCCCTCTCCATTCGCGACAGCTGAACCGAGTTTCGCGACGAGAGGTCAGCGTGTCGATTACCCGCGAGGTAATGCGAGAACCGCGAAGGAGCCGCGGGCGGACCGGCTGACGTCGAGCAGCCTTCCAGGCCGGCGCTTCGCCTCCGCTCCGATGGTCAGCGCGCCACCGGCGACTTCGACGAGCTGAACGGTCGGTGCCTGGACCACGGTGCTGAGCGTAGTGGCGGGATCAGACCCGACCGACGCACTTTTGGTCGTGAGTGGGAAAGCCGGTTCCAGCCGGTCTTCGCACTCACGAGTCACCTTTTCCGGCTGCTGCGCGACGGTGGGGGTGGATTCGTACTAGCGTCGGGGTGGTCGGAAATCTTCGTCGCGTTGGGGGTTGGGCATGGCTGAGAACGAGCACGTCGACGTCGTCGGGCTGCTCGCCGATCGGTTGGGCAAGCACCAGGTCTTCGGCGAGCCCGTGCAGCAGGGGGACACCACTCTGGTGCCGGTGGCCAACATCCGGATCGGGGGTGGGCGCCGCGGCCGTCGGGACGACGACGGGCGGGGCGTCGGCGTGGTCGCGCGACCGGCCGGGGCCTTCTCGATCTCGGGCGACGGATCGGTGTGCTGGCACCCGGCGGTCAGCGTGAACCGCATCGTCTCGGGCGGGCAGTTCGCCCTGGCCGCCGCGCTGATCGCCACCGCCATCGCATTCCGCCGTCGCCGCTGAGCCGTCGATCCGCAAATTCCATTGAAATTGGACCTTCGATTTCAATGGAATTTTGACTCTCCGGTGACCGGACCCGGTGACTTGACCAGGTGACTTGACCCGGTGGTCACGCCACGGCTGTGCGGGGGTCTGCGCCGGACCAGGTGATCAGGTCGGTTGCCACTTCTTCGATCGTGGGGCGGGAGTTCGGGTCCGGGGCGAGGCAGGCGTCGATGGTGCGGGACAGCGCTGCCGGCAGGCGTCGGTGGGTGCGCAGCGGTGCTGCCGTGCGGTCGCGTTGCGGGTAGTAGCGGGTTCCGTTGCTGTTCTGCTCGCGGTGCGAGACGTCCGCCCACGGGGTGGTGCCGGAGAGGGCTTCGTACAGCGTGATGCCCAGGCCCCAGGTGTCTGCCGCCGGAGTCATCGCCTCTCCCTTGGCCTGCTCGGGGGAGAGGTAGTCGAAGGTGCCCGCCGAGCTGCGTTCGCCGATGCGGCAGCTCAGGCTCAGGTCGAGCAGCACCGCGCGGCCGCCGACCTCGACGATGTTGGACGGCTTGACGTCGAGGTGCACCCAGCCCCGGCGGTGCAGGTAGGTCAGCACCGAGCACAGCTGGATGCCCAGCACCGCGGCGTCGACCGGGCGCAGCCTGCCGTGCTCGTCGATCAGGTAGCTCAGCGTGTGGCCGGGCAGGGTTTCGGTGATCACCGCTGGTCGCGAGGGCTCTTCGGTCCGGACGATCTCGTAGCCGCGCACCAGGTGCGGGTGCGTGAACTGGGTCAGCAGCACGCCCTCGTTGCGCAGCCATCCCACCGCGCGCTGGTCCTCGGCCCGCTCCGGCCGGACGGTCTTGGCGACGCAGCGGCAGGACCGCTCTTCGCTCCAGACGTCGTAGACGTCGAGGCGGTTGCCGCGGCGCAGGTGGTCGACGACCCGGTAGCCGGGCGCGAGGAGCTCACCCGGGGCCAGCGGTGCTTCGCCCGGTCCCCAGCTGTGGTCCGGTTCGCCGTAGTAGTAAGAGCTCAACGCGTCGATCAGCACCGCCGGCTACCGCGATCAGCTGTGGCTGCGGCGCCGGTAGTGACCGCCGCTGCTGCTGCGGCGACGCCGGTGGTGGTCGTTGCTGCTGTCGTAGCGACGACGGTGATCGTCGCTGCTGTCGTACCGCCGGCGGCGGTGTCCGTCGCTGCTGTCGTAGCGGCGGCGGTGCCCGCTGCCGGAGTGGTCGCGGCTGTGGTGCTTGGCCGGGGACACCATCTTGAACAGCTTGGAGAGGTCCATCGCTCCCACGCTCCTGGATAGCTCGACGGCCGCGCACCGGAACGCGGTCCCTGTGATCATTGTCCAGAGATTTCCGCTTGCGGTCGAGGAGTTTTAGCCGAGCGGGTAGGAGGGCGTGAAAATCGTTGGTGCTATTAGCCGTTGGTGGTAGGAGAACGGGCCGTCCACGTCGCGGAGCGAGGTGGACGGCCCGTTCGCACCAGGTCACATGGGCTGCGCGACGGCGGCCGCGGCGTCGACGACGCCGTAGCCGTACAGCGGCGTGAACACCCCGCGAGCGCCCAGGATCGGCGTGCGGGCCGACTTCATCAGCGCCTGCTCGATGCTGTCGGCGTTGCGGCCCTGCGCGCCGAGCAGCGCGGCGACGCCCGCGACCTGCGGGGCGGCCATGGACGTTCCGGCGAGCGAGTCGTAGTCGCCCTGACCGCACTTCGCCGAGCCCGTGCCGCGCGGGACCGCGGACCAGACGTCGCCGTCGCAGCCGTTCAGCGACGAACCACCCGGCGCGGCAACGGCTTTCATGTCCGGCTTCAGGGTGAGGTTGGAGTACACCGAGTGCAGTTCGGCCGAGTCGGTGGCGGCGACGCACAGCGCGCCCGCCTCCCAGGACGGGGTGTCGCACAGCGGCGCGGTCTCGTTGCCCGCGGAGGCCACCACGACCACGCCCTTCTCGCGCGCGTAGGCGATGGCGTCCTTGGTCTCGGCGCCCTGGCCGAGCAGCGTCAGCAGCTGGGTGCCGGGTTGGGCGCCGAGGCTGAGGTTGATCACGTTCGCGCCGTGGTCGGTAGCCCAGCGGATGCCCGCGCCGATCTCCTCGAAGCTGCCGGAACCGTTCTCCAGCGCCTTGACCGGCATGATCCGCGCATCCGGCGCGACGCCGGCGATGCCGACGCCGTTGTTCGCGGCGGCGGCCGCGATGCCCGCGACGTGCGTGCCGTGCACGTCGGAGGCCTGCCCGACGCCGTCCACGCCGCGCCAGTCGCCGTTGCCGCACGGCGCCGGTCGGTCGCCGCAGGCGGCGAAGGTCGCGCCGGGGACCAGCTTCGACGCCAGCTCGGGGTGCCCGAGGTCGACGCCGGTGTCCACCACGGCGATGATCTGACCGGCCCCGGTGCTGGTGGACCAGGCCTCCGGCGCGCGGAGCTGCGCGAGTCCCCACTGCTTCTCGCTGAGCGGATCACCGGCTTGCTGCGCGGTGGCGGTGGTTTGGGTGGCCAGCATCGCCATCCCGGCCAGTGCGGCGGTCATCAGTGCCCGAACCCGCATCGCGTCTCCCAACTTCGGCGCATAGTTGCGCCTGATCAACGAGTCCGCCGCGGGCCCGATTCGACCGCCGGGGAAGAACCTCCGTTCGCCGCAGCAGGTTCGGATGATCGGAGCACGGATGAACTACCCGAAACCCGCAAGAAGGGCACCTCCGAGTTCAGCTCGGAGGTGCCCTTCAGCGGTGGGACGTCAGTGCAGGGTTTCGGACGAGGAGGAGTCCTTCAGCGTCTGGCGGGGCTCCGGGACGGGGCTCTCGCCCGGTGCGGTCGCGATCACCGCGACGGTGTCACCGCCGACGGTTCCGCCGGTTTCCTCCGGCTTCTTGCGCCAGGCGTTGAACAGCAGGTTCAGCAGCAGGGCCGCGATGCAGCCGGTGCTGATGCCCGAGTCGAGCACGGTGCGCAGCGCCGACGGGAAGTGCTCGTAGAACTGCGGCGCGACCACCGGGATCAGGCCGATGCCCAGCGCGCCGGCCACGATCAGCGAGTTGAACGGGTCGCTGAGGTCGGACTTGCTCAGCGTGCGGATGCCGCTGGTGGCCACCGAACCGAACAGCACCAGCGCGGCGCCGCCCAGAACCGGTTGCGGCACGAGGGAGACGACCGCGCCGACGACCGGGAACAGGCCCAGCAGCACCAGCACGCCACCGGCCGTCGCGACCACGTACCGGCTGCGGACCCGGGTCAGCGCCACCAGGCCGATGTTCTGCGCGAAGGCGCTGCAGGTGAAGCCGCCGAACACGGCGCTGAGCGCACTGCCCGCGCCGTCCGCGCGCAGACCCGCGGCGATCGTCTTCTCGTCCGCCGGCCGGTCCACGATCTCGCCCAGCGCGACCATGTCCGCGGTGGTCTCCATCATCGCCACCAGCATCACGATGCAGATCGAGATGGTCGCGGTCAGGTCGAACATCGGCGCGCCCAGCGCGAACGGGGTGGGCAGGTTGAACACCGGTGCCGAGTCGAACGTGGTGGTGTTGATCATGCCCAGCGGCCAGGCGATCAGCGTGCCCACCACCAGGCCGATGAGCAGCGCGATCCGGTTCCAGAAGCCCTTCAGGAAGCGGTTGAACAGCAGCACCAGGGCGAAGGTCGCCGCGCCGAGCGCGATCTTCTGCGGGGCGGCGTAGTCCGGGGCGTCCGGGTTGGTCCCGGCGATCCACTTGATGCCCACCGGCATCAGCGCCAGACCGATGAGCGTGATCACGGTTCCGTTGACCACGGGCGGGAAGAACCGCACCATGCGGGAGAAGTAGGGGGCGATCAGGAAGGCCAGCAGGCCTGCGATCAGCACCGAACCGTAGATCACCGACAGCGACTGCTGCTGTCCCTGCTGCGCGACGATGGCCAGCATCGGCGCGACCGAACCGAACGTGACGCCGTTGACGAACGGCAGCCGGGCACCGATCTTCCAGATCCCCAGCGATTGCAGCATGGTGGCGATGCCAGCGGTGAACAGGCTCGCCCCGATGAGCAAGGTCATCTGCGTCGGCGGCAGGCCCATGGCCTCGCCGACGATCAGCGGTGGTGCCACCACACCCGCGTACATCGCGGCGATGTGCTGGATGCCGAACGCCATCATGCGCACGGGCGGCATCACCTCGTCCACCGGGTGGACGTCGGTGGTTCTTCCGTTCCGGGAGCCGCGGTTGCGGCGGGTCTTGAAGAGGGCCATGGGTGACTCCTGGGCCGCAGGGTCAGATCAGGTCACTATCACTGCCGGGGTTCTTCTGCTCGTTTCGGGAAGATCAAATTTCGTTCCACAGTGGACCTGTGGGGTTTCCGGGCTGTTGCCCGAAGTCCGGATAGCAGCGAGGGCCACCAGAAATGTCTCCCTCCGGTGGCCCCTAGGTCCAGGATCGGCGGTGATCCTTGAAAAGCCGACTCCTCGCTGCCGGAGGAGCCCGTGGTGCGGTGTGCGGGGCTTCCGCCGGGAACGCCCTCGTTCCCGGCGGAAGCGCTCGATCAGAACTGCGGGAGGCTGTACCAGGCCTGCGGCGCGTCCTCGACGTCGTCGCGCTTGACGACACCCTCGATCAGGCCGTACGGGCGGTCCGCGGCGAAGAACACCTCGTTGTTGTTCTCCAGGCCGCAGTACTCCAGGTCGACCAGGAAGTGGTGCTTGTTCGGCAGCGACAGCCGGACCTCGGCCACCTCCGGGTGCTTCTCCATGGCAGCCTTGCCCATCTCGTAAAGGCTCTGCTGCAGCGCCAGGCTGTGCGTGGTGGCGAAGGCCTCCAGCATGGTGGCGCGGATCGACTCGAAGCTCTTGCCCCAGTCCACGTCGGTGTGCAGGTAGCGCCAGCGGGCGGTCACCGCGGTGGCCAGGATCCGGTCGTTGGTCTCGGCCAGCGTCGTGTACTTGTCCTTGGGGTAGCCCCAGAACTCGGAGCCGGTGGACTTGAGCACGATCAGGTCCTTGAGCCCGGACACCACGTGCGCCTGGTCGCCGTCGATGGTCACCGCGGTGGTGCGCTTCTCGTCGGTCGAGCGGGCGAAGGAGTGGTCGTGGCCGGTGCCGCCGACGGGGATGCGCTCCCAGCTGTACTCGTCGATGAGGATGCGAGCGCCGTTGATCCCGTCCGCGGTGCCGACGAAGTGCCGGCCCAGCCGCAGCGCGAAGTCCTCGATCTCGCCGATCGGCGCTTCCTTGGCGAAGGCGTAGACCGTGTTCTTCTGGGTGTCGGTGGGCAGCACGTTGCTGTTGTCACCGGTGAGGTGCGCGCCGTCGAGGTCGCCGCGGAGCGAGGAGCTGACGTTGAGGTCCTTGATGGTGTGGCGCGCGTGGTCCCGGTTGACCGAAACGATGCGGACCTCGGCCTTGCCGTACTGGTTGGGACCCAAGACGATGCCCATGGGGTGATCAGCTCCCTCGGTAGGTGGAGTAGGCGAACGGGCTCAGCAGAATCGGAACGTGGTAGTGCTGCTCCGGATCGGTGATCCGGAAGGTGATCTGGACCTGCGGGTAGAACGACGCAGTGCCCTGGGCTTCGAAGTAGGCGCCGGTGTCGAAGGTGAGCCGGTAGTCCCCGGCCTCGAGCCGCTCCGGGCCGAGGTCCTTGATCCGGCCGTCGTCGTCGGTCCGCCCGTCGGCGAGCGCCTCCCACTCGGCGCCCTTGGCTGCCTCCAGCCGGATCGCGACGTCGACCGCGGGCTTGCCCCGGGCGGCGTCGAGAACGTGGGTGGTGACGGCACTCATCCTTCGATCACCTTCGCCAATCTCAAACGTGCGATCTTGCGGAGTTCGTCCTCGACGATCCGCAGCTCGGTTTCCGGCTCGTTGTCCAAGCGGGAGTGCAGGATTTCCAGCAGCTCCGCGCCGCTGCGACCGCTGGCGCAGACCAGGTAGACGTGCCCGAACCGCCGTTCGTACTCCTCGTTGCCCTCCCGCAGCGCGCGGGCCAGCTCCGCGTCGTCGCCAACGCCGGCCTGCTCGTTGCGGGAGAACTTCGACGAGGTGTCCGTACCCTTCGGCCGGTCGCCGATGCGCGGGTGCGCGGCGAGCGCCTGGTCGATCTCCTCGCGGGTCAGCGAGGGGGCGGCGGCTTCGGCCGCCCGGTAGATCGCGTCGGCGTCGGCGAACGGGCGCCGGTCGGCGATGTCGGCGGCCCAGCGCGGGATGTCCAGGCAGGCTAGGAGCTGCTCGACGAGTTCCGCGCGGGGCAGGCCGTTGAGCCGGTCCTGGGTGGTTGTTGACATCGCAAACTCTCACAGGATGTGTGCGGCCCCGGAAGGTTTTCCGGGGGAGCGGAGGCGGCGGACGGGGGTCCGAGCATGCCTGGGCTGTGGTGCGGTTGCTGGTCGAGCTCCGGTGCGGCAAAAGCTACGACTGAGCTGAACAAGTGTCAACACTTTGTTGAAAAATCCTGGTCGCGGGTTGTGCGACCGGCACAAGAAAGCCCCTCTTGCCTCGAGTGCAAGAGGGGCTCGTGGGGATGCGTCCAGTGCCTGTCGGCGTAGCCGTCCGCGCTTGTGGAAGCGGCGCCAGCCGCTTGGGCCACCTACGCAGAAGGACCACCTGCGGGTTCTGAGAGGTTTCCTGGCGAGGACGGCCCCTCCGCCGTGTATTGGGGCATACATCAGGAGGGGCACCCGCAGTCCAGGGAAGCTCTCAGGTTCCGCTAGGCGACCACCTGAGCAACGCAACCACTGACTGGCTCTCAGTTGCGGTCGGTCTGGTCGCGGTTCAGGTAGTTGTAAACCGTGAAGCGGCTGACGCCGAGCGCCTTGGCCACGGTTTCGACGGACTTGCGCATGGTGAACGCGCCGCGCTCTTCGAGGAGCCGGACGGCCCGCTGCTTGTCCGGGCGCGGCAGGTCGGGCAGGTGGCCGCCCAGTTCGGTCTCGACCGCGCGGATGATCCGGTCCAGGGCGCTGGTCAGCTCCTCGCCGGGCAGCCGCACGGCGACCGCCGGCGCACCTTCCCAGTACAGGACGACGTCGCCGGGCTGGCGCTGGTCCGCGGGTACGGCGGTGCCGCCGATGTGATCCAGCAGCGGGGCGATCGCGTTGGCGAGCGGATGCACGCTGACCAGCCTAAACCTGATCGTCTTCGGTGCCGTCGACGGTCACCTGCAGAGTGATCCGATTCGCACCGGTGTTCAGCACGGTCTCGACCACCCGGGCCAGCGCGGGCAGCAGCGTCTCCCGGTCGCCGGTGATCGACGTGCCCAGCGGACCGAAGTCGGGCTCCAGTCCGGCGGCGCGCAGGCAGTCGCGCGCGGCCACGGCGTGCGCCGGCGGCTCGCCTTCGCCTTCGAAGGGTTCGGTGGTGAATTCAACTCGCAACATCATCGGCGGAACCTCCCTGCTCGCACCGTAGTCGTCCTGGGGCGCGCGTGGTTTTCGGCTCTGCGTAGCGCAGTTGGCGACCGGCGGGTAACTCGGGGGGAGTCGTTGCGCGGCGTGCGAGATGCCGCTAATCTATCGCTGTACGAAACAAGACTTCCGCATCACGAAATTTCAGATGCGAGATCTCCGAATCTTCTCCCGAGGGGGTGCCCATGGATCCGAACCGGTACGAGGTCAACCTCTCGATCCTGTTCACCGAACTGGACGTGCTGGACCGACCCGCGGCGGCCAAGGCGGCCGGTTTCGACGCGGTCGAGTTCTGGTGGCCGTTCGCGGAGGCCGTGCCCGCCGACCGCGACGTGGACCGGTTCGTGCAGGCGATCGAGGACGCCGGGGTTTCCCTGGTCGGCCTGAACTTCTTCGCCGGCGACATGCCCGCGGGTGACCGCGGCGTGCTGTCCAACCCCGACCGGGCCGGCGAGTTCGCCGACAACGTCGACGTCGTCGTCGGCATCGGCGAGCGCCTCGGCTGCCGCGCCTTCAACGCCCTGTACGGCAACCGGATCGACGGCGTCGACCCGGCCGCGCAGGACCAGGTCGCCACCGAGAGCCTGGTGCGCGCCTCCAAGGGCGTGTCGCGCATCGGCGGCACCGTGCTGGTCGAGCCGGTCAGCGGCATGCCCGCCTACCCGCTCAAGACCGCCGACGACGCCATCGCGGTGATCGACCGGGTGCGCGCCGCGGGCGGCGAGGACAACCTGCGCCTGCTGTTCGACATCTACCACCTGGTGGCCAACGGGGACGACTGGAACGCGGCGCTCGACAAGCACGCCGCGGCCATCGGCCACGTGCAGATCGCCGACGCCCCGGGCCGCAACGAGCCGGGCACCGGCGGGATCGACTTCGACAACTTCTTCAACCGGCTCGACGGCGCGGGCTACCGCGGCTACGTCGGGCTGGAGTACAAGCCGAGCGGAGCCAGCGCGGACAGCTTCGGCTGGATCAAGCGCTGAGCCAACGGAGGTAACACCATGAGCAAGGTCGCATTCGTCGGGCTCGGGATCATGGGCGGCCCGATGGCTGCCAACCTGGTCAAGGCCGGGCACGAGGTCGTCGGCTACAACCGCAGCCAGGCCAAGATCGACAAGCTGGTCGCCGACGGCGGCAAGGCGGCGGCGAGCGTCGCCGAGGCCGTGCGCGACGCCGAGATCATCTTCACCATGCTGCCGGACTCGCCGGACGTCGAGGCCGTCGTGCTCGGCGAGGACGGCGTGCTGGCCAACGCCAAGTCGGGTGCGCTGCTCATCGACTGCAGCACCATCCGCCCGGACGTCTCGCGGCGGGTGGCCGAAGCCGCCGCGGAGAAGGGCGTTCGCGCCATCGACGCGCCGGTCAGCGGCGGCGAGCCGAAGGCCATCGACGGCACTCTGTCCATCATGGTCGGTGGCGAGGCCGACGCCTTCGCCGCGGCGCAGGACGTCCTGAACGCGGTCGGCACCACGATCGTCCACGTTGGACCGTCCGGTGCCGGGCAGACCGTGAAGGCCGCCAACCAGCTCATCGTGGCGGGCAACATCGGTCTGGTCGCCGAAGCGCTGGTGTTCCTCGAGGCGCACGGCGTGGACACCAAGGCCGGGCTCGAGGTGCTGGGCGGCGGTCTCGCCGGCAGCACCGTGCTCAACGCCAAGGGCGACAAGATGCGCGACCGCGAGTTCGCCCCCGGCTTCCGCCTCGAGCTGCACCACAAGGACATGGGCATCGTGCAGGCCGCCGCGCGCGACGCGGGTCTGACGATCCCGCTGGGCTCGCTGGTGAGCCAGCTGGTCGCGGCAGCGGTCGCCCAGGGCGACGGCAAGCTCGACCACTCCGGTCTGCTCAAGCAGATCACGCAGCTCAACGGCCGCGACTGAAAACCGGTCGTGAGCGCATAAGTCGGTGGGAGCCGGTTTTCGCACTCACGACCCCGAGACCGCGGTGCTGCGCGGGAGATCCCTCGTCTCCTGCGGCAGAACTCCTGCGCAGCACCGCTGTTCCACCTGCAGTCGGTCGACTCGACCGGCACGCCCCACCGGGCGATCTCGAAGAGCAAGACGGTCACGGGTCAGCGGTCCAAGCGCCGCCAAGCAACCAGAACCGCCGACCCGTTCCCAACAAGGTGCGCGCAGCACCCGAGAGGAAGTCTTACACCATGGCCAAAGTCCCTGTCATGCAGGCCGTCGTCGACGTGCTCAAGTCCGAGGGCGTGGACGTCACCTTCGGTTGCCCCGGCGCGGCGATCCTCCCGCTGTACGCGGCGATGGAGGACAGCGGCATCGAGCACCTGATCGTCCGCCACGAAGAGGGCGCCACCCACATGGCCGACGGTTGGGCCCGCACCAACGGCAACGTCGGTGTGGCCATCGGCACCTCCGGTCCGGCCGGCACCAACATGATCACCGGTCTCTACACCGCGATCGCCGACTCCATCCCGATCCTGTGCATCACCGGCCAGGCGGTCTCCAGCAAGCTGCACCAGGAGGCCTTCCAGGCGGTCGACATCGTCGACATCGCCAAGCCGGTCACCAAGTGGGCGGTGCAGGTCAAGGAGGCCGCGCAGGCGCCGTGGATCTTCCGCGAGGCGTTCCGCATCGCGCGCTCCGGCCGCCCCGGCCCGGTGCTGATCGACCTGCCGCTGGACGTGCAGAAGCAGGAGATCGAGTGGGACCCGTCGCTGGACGCCCCGCTGCCGATCGCGGCCGTCGAGCCGCACCTGCCGCGCGTCGAGCGCGCGCTGGACATGCTGCTGGAGGCCGACCGCCCGCTGATCCTCGCCGGTGGCGGTGTCATCCTCGGCGAGGCCCACGAGCAGGTGCGGGAACTGGCCGAGCTGCTCGGCGTCCCGGTGCAGATCACCTTGATGGGCAAGGGTTCCTTCCCGGAGGACCACGAGCTGTTCGCCGGCATGACCGGCATCCAGACCAGCCAGCGCTACGGCAACCAGTCGTTCCTGGAGTCCGACCTGGTGCTGGCGCTGGGCGCCCGCTTCGGCGACCGGCACACCGGTGCCCTGGACACCTACCGCGGTGACCGCAAGTTCATCCACGTCGACATCGAGCCGACCCAGATCGGCAAGGTCTTCGGACCGGACCTGGGCATCGTCTCGGACACCCGGCTGTTCCTGGACGCGCTGATCGACGTCGCCCGCAAGCGGAACGCGAAGAAGGACTACTCCGAGTGGGTCGCCAGGGTCGGCGTGCTCAAGCAGACCCTGACCCGGCCGGACGACTACGACACCGTGCCGATCAAGGCGCCGCGCGTGTACCGGGAGATCAACGAGGTCTTCCCGCCGGAGACGTACTTCGTCACCGCGATCGGCCTCTACCAGATCTGGGGCGGCCAGTTCCAGACCGCGCACCTGCCGCGGCACTACCAGGTGTGCGGCCAGGCCGGTCCGCTCGGCTGGGAGATCCCGGCGGCGATCGGCGTGAAGTCGGCGAAGCCGGACGCCGAGGTCGTCGCGGTGGTCGGCGACTACGGCTTCCAGTTCCTGGTCGAGGAGCTGGCGGTCGCGGCCCAGTACGACGTCCCGTTCGTGATCATCATGCTGAACAACGAGTACCTGGGCCTGATCCGCCAGGCCGAGGGCGACGCGTTCGGCATGAAGACCGAGGTCGACATCCACTACGACGACCACGGCACGGACAACGTCAAGATCATGGAGGCCTACGGCTGCTCGGGTCGCCGGGTCTTCGAGCCGGGCGACATCGCCGACACGATCGAGTGGGCCCGCAAGGAGGCTGTCGCCACCAGCCGCCCGGTCCTGGTCGAGGTGATGATCGAGCGGGAGGCGAACACCGCTCGCGGCATCCGCATCGACGCGATGATCGAGCCGGAGGAAGTGCCGAACGCCTGAGTGAACTCGGGGTGCGGAGGGCGTCGGCCCGCTGGGAACCGGGCCGATCGGTCCTGTCACACACTCGCGCACCCCGTGCGGGGCTTCAGGGCAGCCCTGCGAGAGGGAGCGTTCACCGGAACGCGCGGTGGTGTTCCGGTGAACGCCTTCCCCACTTCCCACAGACCGGGTAGTCGGGTGGAATGTCCGACGACCCTCGGTGTTCCCCGCCGTGCACGTGCCGGGCGTCTCGGCGGGGAACACCCAACCCTTTGCACAACAGGAGTTCGCTTTGCCTGGACCCGTCCTGATCGCGCCGGACAAGTTCAAGGGCTCGCTGACCGCGCCGGAGGTGGCCGCAGCGGTGGCCACCGGCCTGCGCCGGGTCCGGCCCGAGGTCGAGGTCCGGTCGGCCCCCGTCGCCGACGGCGGGGACGGCACCGTGCAGGCCGCGGTGGCCGCCGGGTACGTGTCGATCCCGGTCACCGTCTCGGGGCCGGTCGGTGATCCGGTGGACACCGAGATCGCGATCTTCGACGACAAGGCCGTGGTGGAGCTGGCGTCGGCCTCCGGGCTGGCGCTGCTGGACCCCGACGACCTGGCCCCGCTGGCGGCGTCCAGCGAGGGCACCGGCGAAGCGATCCTGGCCGCGCTCGACGCGGGCGCGCGAACTGTGGTGCTCGGCGTCGGTGGCAGTGCTTGCACCGACGGCGGCGCCGGAATGCTCACCGTCCTGGGGGCACGGGTTTTGGACGCTGCGGAGCATCCCCTGCCCCCAGGCGGTGGACCACTGTCGCGAGTCGCCTCGGTGGACCTCTCCGGCCTGGACCCGCGACTGGCCGACACCGAGATCGTCCTCGCGTCCGATGTGGACAACCCGTTGCTCGGCGAGCGCGGCGCGGCCCACGTCTACGGCCCGCAGAAGGGCGCCGACCCCGATCAGGTGCGCTTCTTGGACGAGGCCTTGGCGAACTGGTCCCGCGCCGTGCTCGCGGCCGGCGGCCGCGATGTGGCCGACCAGCCGGGCGCCGGGGCGGCGGGAGGCGTCGGGTACGCGGCGCTCGCCGTCCTCGGCGCCCGGATGCGCCCCGGCGTCGACGTGGTCCTGGAGCTGATCGACTTCGAGCACCAGCTCGAGGGCGCGGGCCTAGTGATCATCGGCGAGGGCTCCATCGACGAGCAGACGTTGAACGGCAAGGGCCCGGCCGGAGTGGCGGCCCGAGCCCGCGCGGCGAACGTCCCGGTCGTGGCCATCGCCGGCCGCTCGGAGCTCTCCCCGGAACGACTCCGCGAAGCGGGCGTCGAAGCGGTCTACGCCCTCACCGACATCGAGCCGGACCCCCAGCGCTGCATCCGCGAAGCGGCGACGCTCCTCCCGACCCTCGCCGAGAAGATCGCCGAGCAGCACCTGTAGTTCCGCTGCGCCTCAGGCCTCCGGGAAGAGGAGGTGCCGGGCGACTTCGCGGTTGTGGTTGACGTGGCGGATCGCCTCCGCAGCGGCCCGGTCCGGGTCGCCGGAGGCGATCGCCTCGTAGAGGTGGGTGTGCTCCTCGCACAGTGCCTTCGGGTCCTCCACCTGCTGGAACAGCCAGTGCAGGCGGCCTTGCAGCGGCTCCAGCATGCCGGCGAGCAGGTGGTGGTCGGCCAGCTGCACGATCTCGTCGTGGAAGTCCGCGTTCGCCTTGCCCACTGCGGCGAGGTCGTCGCTGCGCAGCGCCTTGTCCGCCCGGCTGAGGTGGCGCTGCAGCGCGCGCAGCCCGCGCGCATCGGCCTTGGCGGTGGCCAGTCGGCAGGCCATGCCCTCCAGTGCTTCCCGGACGTCGAAGAGCTCCTCGACGTCGCGCCGGTCCAGCCGGCGCACGATCACCCCGCGCCGGGCGACGTCCTCGACGAAGCCCTCGACGCGCAGCGTGCGCAAGGCCTCCCGCACCGGCACGCGCGAAACGGCCAGCTCCTCGGCGAGCTCGCGCTCCACGATGCGGTCGCCTGGCGCGAAGCGGCCGTCGATGATGCGGTTGCGGATCTCCTCGCACACCTGGTCGCGCAACGGGCGATCGCGCGAACCCAACGGCACCGGCTGGGCCACCTCCGCTCCCTCCTCTGAAAACCAGCTTCAGCCTAGTCGCCCGCCGCGGTGCTCCCGTTGCGTGAGCGGCGATGGTGGCAAGAACGACCATCGCTGGCGGGACAGGGCGCGGCGCTGCTGTTCGACGCGCTGATCAGCAACGTCCCGCTGCC
>NZ_JBEOVY010000080.1:0-25059 GCF_040295745.1 Saccharopolyspora sp. NPDC002686 | reverse complement strand
TGGACTCGACGCCGCCGGCCAGCACGGCGTCCTCCCAGCCGGAGCGCACCTTCTGCGCGGCGATGTTGACGGCTTCCAGGCCCGAGGCGCAGAAGCGGTTGAGCTGCACGCCGCTGACCGTCTCCGGCAGCCCGGCGGCCAGCGCGGACGTCTTGGCGATGTCACCGCCCTGGTCGGACACCGGCGAGACGACGCCGAGCACGACGTCGTCGATCAGCGCGGGATCCAGCTCGGGATGGCGGCGCTGCAGCTCCTGGATGAGCCCCACGACCAGGCTGATCGGTTTGACCCCGTGCAGCGATCCGGTTTTCTTGCCACGACCCCGCGGTGTGCGGATCGCGTCGTAGACGAACGCCTCGGACATGTGCGGCGTGCCTCCTCGTTGCGGCAGGTACTCCACCCAGAGTGTGACACCAAAGCTGTCACAGTCAATGGCCGAACCGCAGGCATCACGATCAGTTCCAGCCGACCGTGGCACGCCACCCCCGAGCCCAACCGCACAGAGTTGGCAGCGAGGACGTGGTGATACGAACCGTACACAGATATGATTAGCTGTGCACGTTTTGCCCCAGAGGGAGGTGGCGAAGGTGGAGACGCTGCGCCCGAAGGACGCGCAGGACCTGGGCATGTCCAAGAGCAGCCTCTACCGAGCGACCCAGTCAGGGCAGTACGAGCGCATCGCGCGCGGCATCTACCGACCGGCCGATGCTCCCGCCGCGGACTGGGACTGGATCGAGGCCGCGACCCGCCGCCCTGACGCGACGATCTGCCTGACCTCCGCACTGGCCTTCCACGATCTCACCGACGCCATCCCGGACGCCCTCGACGTCGCCATCCCGCGCGGCGCCCGCATCCCCGCCACCGAGGCCGCGATCAACTGGCACCTGTTCGCCAAGACGACGTTCGACCTCGGTCGCACCGAGATCCCGATCCCCGGATCCGACCTCCACATCGGCCTCTACTCACCCGAGCGATGCATCGCGGATGCGTTCCGCCTCCGAGGGGACCTCGGATACGAACTCGGCAGGGACGCACTGCGCGAGTGGATCCGCCGAGGGGGCAAGCCCGCCGAACTCATGGCGACCGCCGCCCGGCTCCCGCGAGCCAAGGGCCCGATCCTTCAAGCACTGGGGATGCTCACGTGACCGATCGCGCGGCCCAGATCGACTGAGGCGCAGCAGTGCTCGCGCCAGTGTTCAAGCGCAACTGAAGGCCGTCTCTCCACTGTGCACCTTTGACGCCTGGACAACTTCAACCACCCGTCGCAGGAGCGGTGGTCTTTGATGTCCGCCGCCATGCCGAAGCGGTACCGGAGGCAACCAGTGCGGTCCCGGGACGTCTTTCCGTTTGAGGAGTCGGAAAACTTCCCGATCGCAGGAGAAACCAATGCGCAAGATCAACCGCTTGGCCGTTCTGATCCCCGGTGGGCTGCTGGCCGCAGCTGTGTTCGTGGGCGGGTGCACGTCCGTGGCCGAGCAGCCGCCGCCCGCACCTGGATCGGCTGTGGGCGCCGCGAACGTCATGGTCTCGAACGTCCACGCCGTCGACATCGCAGTCGATCTCGAGTTCGCCAGGAACGGCAGCAGTTGGATGGTCTCCTACGTCGAAGGCAAGTGGGACGACTCCACCAACGGGGCACCCCACACGGTTCCCGGGGGCGGGCCCACTCAGGTCGCCGCACTCTCTCCGGACGTCCAGTTCCTCAGCCCGTTCGCAGGTGGCACGCCGACCGCCGAGCCCCAGCTCGACTCGGAGGGTCTGGGAGTAGTGCCGATCAGCAGGGACGACTTCATCCAGCAGCACAACCAGTCGGCCAAGATCTGGCTCGATGACAACGGCCAAGTCACCAAGATCGCCGCCCGCTACCAGCCCTGATCCGGACCTCGACGAGACCGGCTGACCGATGGGGGCCTGCGCGGTGGGTTCAGCCCGGCGGTAGGAAATATCGGATCCGGGCGAGGGTGTCGCTGGTGCTTGTGTGCACGTGCCCGGCCATGCCGAGCGACCTCGCAGTCGCGACGTGCCCTGGAGTGTCGTCGATGAAAAGGGTCTCCGAGGAATGGGCATCCAGGCGATGGAGAGCCGCGAGGTAGCTCCGAGGATCGGGCTTGGCGTACCCGATCTCGCAGGACAGGACGATGGCGTCGACCACGTCGAGGAGACCTGCGTTCGACATTCGGGTGCGCATCTGGGGCCAGGTGTTGCTGAGGATGGCGGTCTTCGCCGAGCCGCGAAGGCTGCGCAGGCGCTCCACGAGGGTGCCGTCCCACATCTCCCTGGACGCCAGGTCGCAACGGATCGCGTCGATCAGGTCAGGACCGATGCCGAGCCGGCCCCGGACGATGTCCCACCAAGCTTCCTCGCTGGTGCGGCCGATGAGCACCTGATCGTCGTTTCCACCGAAGAGCGCGGAGCGGAAGGCGCGTTGGGACACCCCGAGCCGAGCGCTCCACTCCGCGACGGCTGCGGCCAGGTGGTCCGGGACGAGGACACCGCCGATGTCGATCAGGACCGCGAGCCGGTTCACCCGACCACCACCTCGGAACGGACTTCGCAAGCCTCCCCGAGGCTGATCCCCATGGCCGCCAACTCTTCGCCGAGAAGCGCGTTCATTCGCGGCTCGCACCGTTCGGCCATACGACGGTTACCGGGATTCCGCGCTCGCGTGCCGCTTGCACGACGTCGCCTGTACCTCCGTAGCCGCCTGACGGCTGACCATCCCAGACCGCCAGCATCGCGTCGACGGTGCCGAGGACGTGCTCGCTGGCACTCATGTAGGCGTCGGGGTTGGATTCCTCGAACGGCATCGTGTGCACCTTCGACGCCTTGCCGAGCAGCTCGTCGAACTCAGCAGCGTTGTCCGGCTTCACCTTGCGATCGCGGTAGTCGGCGGCAGGAAGCACGACTTCGAACGAACCACCCGCGTCGAGGACTGCTCGGGCGAAGACCTGATCGGCGCCGCGAGCAAGGCAGGTCACGCCGATGAGCCCCTCGCTGTGCGAGGAGAGCTCAGCCGCCAACGCTTCCCTGACGAGCGAAACGCTCGCGGCGGTGAGGTTCGAATGTCCAGTGACTCCAATACGCGGCAACTCCGGCCCTTTCGTCGGTGCGGGTCAGATTTCAATCAGATCGCGAACCGCGTTACGCGTGCTCCGCACAGTGGTGGAGCTGACGAACGGTCGCGACTCGCGATGAAAGTCTCGCAGCTTCTCCCCAACGCGACCGGACGCCCAGTGCTCAGCGATAGGCAACACGCCGTCGATCAGTTCGCATGCCCTGTCGGGTTCCCCAGTGACGAGGTGGGCGCGGGCGAGGCCGATGAGGTCGAATGCCCGGTTCCGGACGCGGGAGGGGTCGCGCAAGGCCAAAGCACGACTGATGTATTCCTGGGCGTACCGCGCCTCTTTCGGCTCCTGCCTCACTGCGGCGAGGTCGCGCCATCGTGCGCCGAGCACGCCATAGAGCTCGGCTTCGTCGAGCCCTCGCGTTCGATGATCAGCTTCGTCGGCGGTTGATTCACCGAAATGGTCTTCAGCAAGGCCGACTGCCCGTCGGAACTGCTGCACCGCGCCGGTCTGGGCATATGACCATGCTTCGCGGGTGGCCAATAGGGACCGCAGAATCGGGGGCGCGGACCTGCGGGTGCCGTACTGGGCAAGTTGGACGAGTTCGAGGCCGTCCTCGGGCTGGCCGAGATCGAAGCACTGGCGTGCGAACGCTGCGAGAGTGACTGCTGCGAAGATGTCATCGCCGCCGACCTTGGCAAACTGCACGGACAGCGTGTAGTAGCGCTGGGCAGCCCGGTGCAGACCGGAGTCCCACGACATCGACGCTGCAACCTCGGCCAGTTCGGCACCCACGAGAAATCCCTCACGGGTCGTGGCGCTGTCGGTCGCCTCCTTGAGCCGGTCGCTGACATCGTTGAGTTGCGCGATCACGGCCTTTCTAGCGAGCAACCCGGTCGGAGTGCTGTTCCAGCTCTGGAGCTGTGCCGCGATTTCCCGCCAACCATCCAGCTCGGCAACGCTGATCGCAGAGCAGCCGGCAAACCGGGCGTGCTGGGCTGTCAACCAGCCCTGGAGCGGGCCAGTGAGAGCAGCACCCGCGACAGCCGCTGCAGAGGTCAGTGCTTTGCGTCGCGAAAGGTTCACGTCCTGACTCGTCATTTCCTCAGCAGTGGCAACGACGTCCGAAGGATGCCATCCCATTGGCTGCTCGTCTGCCCCCTCAGACCTGCGCGATGTTCGCGACTGCCTTCGGGGAGTGAACCCGAGCTCGTCGTCGGACTTCGCATCGAGCACAGCACGGAAGCCTGCACGGTAGGCCGCACCCGGCCATCGAACTTCCCCGCGCTCGTATCGCGCGATCTGATGTCGATCGAGTTCGTACCGCTTGCCGGTCGACTCGAGCAGGTAGCGGTTCACCTCGTCAGCAAGCTCGGACCGGGACATGCACTCGTCAGGGATACGGCGGGATGGGACGGACTCCCGCGCTGCACGAAGTGACGTGTTCGGCGTCGGCACGATCTCCCCTTCCACGACCGAACACCCAGTGTATCTACACGAATGCAGTGGGTCAGATTTCTCAATCTGACCCGAGATGGCCCGGAAATCGTGTCAGGTGCCCCGCACTTTCTGACGAAGGTCAGGGCATGGGCATCTCGCGGAGCTTCGACGGCCTTCCGAGTCGCGTGTTCTCGGCGGCTAAGACGCGGCGCGGAGCTGGGCAGATGGCCGAAGTTCGTTGTGTCAGCGAGAGATTCTTGGTCATGGAGGGCATGGGCACCATGGCGAGTTCTGTTTTCCAGCCTCACCCGTTCCATTGGGTTCCGGCTGAAGGTCAGCGGCATGCGAGTGCAGATCCGCACCCGGCTGGCTCGTCGATCTATCCGGACGGCACCGAGGTCACGACCCTGTGCGAGCAGACCGTGATGGCTTCTACCGGCGACATGGCGTGGTTGTGGCCGACCTGCCCGGGGTGCAACGCGGCGGCTCGAGCGCGCGCTGGACTTCCGCCGTTGGCAGGTGCGCGGTGACTCCACAAGATCGGCAGAAGTTCGCGACGCTCGCGACGATGATTCGCGGGGCGATCCTGGCTCTCGGGTACGCCGTCGACGACATCGAGCAAGGCCGTTGGAGTCCCGCTGAGCTGCGGAACTTGGCCGCTTCCGTCGACAAGCTCGGCGAGCAGCTGCGCGGCAGCACTGCCAGCGGGAACAACCGCGTTGTCGTCGACTCGGTGAGGGCTGACCGGTGATCGCCGCGTTGATCGCTACGGCCGTGCTCGGCGTTGGCGGGGTCGCGCTGTGGGCCACGTTCTACTTCGCACCGGCTCGCCACGCTGGCGGCGAGGGCGCGTTGACGGTCGCTTACCTGGTGGCACGGGTGGAAGCCGAGACACGCGGCCAAGGTCGGCACCGGTTGCGCGATCCCGTCGTGCTGCACGACAACTTGGCCGACGAAGCAACCCAACGCATACCCGTGGTCGAGCCCGAATCACCGGAAGACGACCGGGAACTCGAGTCGATGCAGCGACATCCGGTGATGCTGCGTCGACTTCTGGACGCGCTTCGCGACCTACCCGTCTGAACTCGGTGGGGATGCTGCCGCTCCCCCGACCAGCGTCCCCACCGTCTCCACGTGCCTGAGCGCCATCGCCCCCAACGGCAGCCGGGCACGCGGGCGGGGCTGGGCTGCGTAACCCCTCCCGACACAGCCCAGCCCCGCCTCCTCAACCCGCGGATCAGCACGACCACTGCCGGAACAACCAACGGAGGTAAGGCACATGACCGAAGTCGTTTCCGACTGCGTGCAGGCGCGGCCGTCGTGACCACCTTGATCGAGCTGCTGTCCGGGGTGCGGGAGGCGGTCGAGAGGCACGTCGGCCCTGTCTCAACCGCCACCGAGGTCACAACGGGTTGCAACAGCGATCTCGCCGCAGTGTTGAGCACCAGGGCTGGACAGGTTTTCGTCAAGGGAGTCGAGGGCGTTTCCCGGCGAATGCGGTTCCTGCGCAACGAAATCACCGCCGGTGAACTGGCCACCGGGCTAGCTCCCGAAGTGATGTTCTCCGAGGATGTCGACGAATGGCTGGTCGTCGGGTTCGAGTACCTGCCCGGTCGATCTGCCGACCTCTCCCCCGGTTCGCCCGACCTGCCGCGCGTTGCCGACGTCGTCCGCCGCATCGGCGAACTGCCCGCACCTGGACTGCGGCCGATCCGGGCGAGGTGGGGCGGCGTCGACTGGTGGGCAGAACTCGCCGCCGACGCACCCCAGCTCACTGCCGGCTGGGACGTCGACGTGATGTCGGCACTTGCGTTGGCGGCGCCCGAACTCGCGGATGGCGACCGCCTGGTGCACAGCGATCTGCACGGCGAGCAATTCCTGCTCGGATCCGACGGGGATGCACACGTCATCGACTGGGGCTTTCCCGGCGCAGGCGCACCTTGGGTGGACCCCGCCTACCTGGTGTTGCGGCTGGTCGAAGCGGGACACGAGCCGAGCGGCGCCGAAACCTGGGCGCGCCGCGAGCTACCTGCATTCGCCGCGGTTGATGACCAGACCGTGACGGCTTTCGCCGCATACATCGCAGGCATGTGGACCCATTGGGCCGTCACCGACGACGAACCGGGCAAGCAGCACCGAGCTCAACTCGCACGCAACTACGCGACATGGCGTCTGCACCGCTGAAGCTGGTTGATCGAGCCTGGCCCGCGGCCGGGATGTGTCGGATTTGTGCGGTGGTTGATCGCTCGTTCGAATGAATCTGGGTGGTGTGGGCGCGGTTCGGGTTTGTTGGTGTTGGTCGGGGGCGGTAGGGATGTTGCGCGATCGGTGATCACCGGTCTGCGCAGAGCACGGAGGGGAAGAGGACATGGCCCTGACCAAGGACCAACTGGTCACTGACATCGCCGAGAACGTGGACGTCCCCAAGGCGACGGCCCAGCGCGTTCTCGAAGCCGTTGGTCTCATCGTCGGCGAGCAGTTGGAGAACGGTGACGAGATCGCGCTGCCCGGCATCGGGAAGTTCAAGGTCGCGGAGCGTCCTGCGCGGACCGGCCGCAATCCCTCCACCGGCGAGTCGATCGAGATCGCGGCGAAGAAGGTCGTCAAGTTCGCCCCCGCCAAGGCCCTCGGCGAAGCCGTGAACAAGTAAGCGGCACACCGCACGAACGCCCCGCACCCCACCGGGATCCGGAAGGGTGCGGGGCGTTTCGCTTGCAGGTCAGTCCAGCAGGGAATCCACGGGGAGGCCTCGGATCGAGGCGTCCAGGACCTGGACCGTGTGGGCCATCGACATGTGCTCGCCCTGGCGTTCCAGGGCCGTGCGGATCTGCATCGAGCAGCCCGGGTTGGCCGTGACCAGCAGGCGCGCGCCGGTGGCCAGGACGTTCTCCGCCTTGCGGTCGCCCAGCTCGCGGGCCGGTTCCGGCTGGAGGAGGTTGTAGACGCCCGCCGAGCCGCAGCACAGCTCACCGCGGTTGATCTCGCGGAGCTCCAGGCCCGGGATCGCGCGCAGCAGTTCTCGCGGTTGGGAGCGGATGCCCTGGCCGTGCGCGAGGTGGCAGGCGTCGTGGTAGGCGATCTCCACCGGGAGCGGGTGGCGTTCGGCGACCGGCCCCAGCTCGACCAGCAGCTCGGCGATGTCGCGCACCCGGGACGAGAACTTCTCCGCCTTCGCCGCGTATTCCGGGTCGTCCTGCAGCAGCCGCGGGTACTCCTTCAGCGTCGAACCGCAGCCCGCCGAGTTGATGACCACGTAGTCCACGCTGGACCGCTCGAAGACGTCGAGCAGGTCGCGGGCGAACTTCACCGCTTCCTCCTCGCGGCCGGAGTGCTCGCTGAGCGCGCCGCAGCAGCCCTGCGACTGCGGGATCACGACGTCGCAGCCCTCGGCGGAGAGGATGCGGGCCGTGGCGGCGTTGACGTCGGGGAAGAACGCGCTCTGCACGCACCCCGTGATCATGCCGACGGTCGCGCGCCGCTTGCCCCGGGCCGGGACGCGGTGCCCGAGCTTCGGGGCGCGCTTGATCGGCGGCGCGAGGGATTCCATCGTCTGCAGGCCTTCGGGCAGCTTCGCCATCAGGCCGGACTTCTTGACCAGCTTGCCCAGGCCGAGGCGCTGGTAGAGGGCCAGCGGTCCGCGCAGGGCGTTGAGGTGCTTCGGGTACGGGAAGATCGTGAAGATCGCCGCGCGCATCAAGCGGTCCCAGCGGCTGCGCTCGTGGTGCCGCTCCACCTGCGCGCGGGTTTCGGTGATCAGGGTGCCGTACTGGACACCGGACGGGCAGGCCGTCACGCACGCCATGCAGCCCAGGCAGGCGTCGAAGTGGCCGACCATGGTGTCGGTCATGGGCTCGCCCTCGAGGCCTTCCTTCATCAGGTAGATGCGGCCGCGCGGCGAGTCCATCTCCTCGCCCCACAGGTCGTAGGTGGGGCAGGTCGGCAGGCAGAAGCCGCAGTGCACGCAGTCGTCGATGAGTTCGCGCTGCGGCGGGTGGTGGGCGTCGAAAGCACCTGGGCGGGCCGGGGTGTCGGTCATCAGATTCCTCCCACGTACCGGCCCGGGGCGAGCCGGTGCTCCGGGTCGAACTGGTCCTTGGTGCGGCGCATCAGGGTCAGCAGTCCCGGCGCGATCGGACCCCACGGGTCGATCTCGTCCAGGACGTGTCGCGGCGCGCGCTCCAGCACCGCGTACTCGCTACGGCTCCGCAGCGCGGTGACGAACTCCGCGGCGGCGGCCGGGTCGGTGTCGCCGGGGAGACCGACGTGCAGCACGCCCAGCCCGGCTGCGCCTCGGGTCGTCACCGGGAGGCCGTTGGCGGATTCTCGGATCGCGGCCAGCAGTTTCGGCAGGTCAGCGGGTTTGGCGGCCACGCGCAGGCCGATCCCGTCGGGGTCGAACGGGTGGCTCCCCCACCACGTCGGGGCCTGGTCCAGGACCTCGGCGCCGAGCACGGCCGCCAGTTCGGCGGCGCGGGCGTGGGTGGCTTCGGGGCGGCCTTCCAGCTGCCCGCACACCGTGATCGGGCCGTCCCCGACGCGGTTCAGCTCGATCGCGGTGGGCATCGCCTGGGAGTGCCGGATCGCATCGGCCACCGCGGCGGCGCTCGACGGATCTGTTGCGGTGGCCGAGATCCAGCGGTGCTCGGCCGAGACCGGGTGCAGGCGGAACACCGCCTCGGTGATCACCCCGAGCGTGCCGAAGGAACCCGTGTAGAGCTTGCCGATGTCGTAGCCCGCGACGTTCTTGACGACCTTGCCGCCGGCGATGGTGATCGTGCCGTCGGCGCGCACCACCGTGATGCCGATGAGCAGGTCGCGGACCCCGCCGAACAGGTGCCGGCACGGACCGGAGGTGGCCGTGGCGACCACCCCGCCCACGGTCGCGGTCGGCAGCGGCTGGTCGATCGCGAGCTGCTGGCCCGCCGCCCGCACGACCTCGTTGACCTGCGAGATCGGTGTTCCGGCCAGGGCGTGCACGACCAGGTCGCCCGCCGCGTGCTCGACGATCCCGGTGGCCGGCGACATGTCGAGCACCAGGTCCACCGCGGTCGGCGCGGCACCCCAGTCGAGCTTGCTGCCGGAGCCCTTCGGCACCACCTTCAGCCCGTGCTCGGCAGCGACCTCCATCGCCGCCGACGCGCTCTCCGTACAGTCCACAGTGGCCACCCACTGTGGACGGACGCCGCAGATCGCGTCGGATTCGTCGGCGTCGCGCACGTGTTGCTCGCCCAGTGCTGCGACCAGGGCGTCCTTGCTCGTGGTGGGCATCAGAACTGGTCCGCCAATCCCGCTTCGGTCAATGGGTGCACACCGCGCCGCGGCCCCGGGACCTCACCGCAGAGCCTCGGCGTCGGGAAGACCTTGCCCGGGTTGCAGATCCCCACCGGGTCGAAGGCGCAGCGCAGGCGCTGCATGGTGTCCAGATCGTCGGCGGTGAACATGCGGCCCATGTACTTGACCTTGTCCGCGCCGACGCCGTGCTCCCCGGTGATCGAACCGCCGTGCTCGATGCACAGGTCGAGGATCGCGCCGGAGACCTGCTCGGCGCGCTCGTTGGCGCCGGGCTCGGAGTCGTCGAAGAGCACCAGCGGGTGCAGGTTGCCGTCACCGGCGTGGAAGACGTTGGCGACCCGCACCCCGGATTCGGCGGACAGCCGGGAGATGCGGCCGAGCACCTCGGGCAGCGCCGTCCGCGGGATCACCCCGTCCTGCACGATGTAGTCGGGGCTGATCCGGCCGACCGCGGCGAACGCGGACTTGCGGCCCTTCCAGATCATCGCGCGCTCGTGGTCGTCGGCGGCGACGCGGATCTCGAACGCGCCGTGCGCTTCGCAGTGCCGCTCGACCTCGGAGAACGTGTGCTCGACCTCGGACGCCGGGCCGTCCAGCTCGACGACCAGCACCGCGCCCGCGCCTTCCGGGTAGCCGCAGTGCACGGCCTGCTCGGCGGCTTCGATGGCCAGCGCGTCCATCATCTCGATCGCCGCCGGGGTGACGCCGTCGGCGATGATCGCCGACACGGCCGCCCCCGCCTCGTCGGTCGACGGGAACCCGGCGAGCAGGGTCTGCACGGACTCGGGTTTGCGCAGCAGCCGCACGGTGATCTTGGTGACCACGCCGAGCGTTCCTTCGCTGCCGATGAACGCGCCGAGCAGGTCGTAACCGGCGGATTCCCGCGCCGCACCGCCGAGTTCGACGACGTCGCCGTCGGGGGTGACGACCTCGAGGCCGAGGATGTGGTTGGTGGTGAACCCGTACTTCAGGCAGTGCGCGCCGCCGGAGTTCTCCGCGACGTTGCCGCCGACCGAGCAGACCTGCTGGCTGGAGGGGTCCGGGGCGAAGTAGTAGCCCTGGCCGGACACCGCCCTGGTGACGTCGAGGTTGATCACGCCCGGTTCCACCACGGCGCGCTCGTTGGCCAGGTCGATCTCCAGGATCCGCCGCATCTTCGCGGTCACGATCAGCACGCCGGACGCGTGCGGCAGCGCCCCGCCGGACAGGCCGGTGCCGGAACCGCGCGCCACGAAGGGAACTCCGTGCTCGGCGCAGATCCGGACGACGTCCCGGACCTGCTCGGCGGTCTCGGGCAGCACCACGACGGCCGGTACGACCCGGTGGCTGGCCAGGCCGTCGCACTCGTAGGTGCGCAGCTGCTGCGGATCGGTGATCACCAGATCCGGCGGCAGCGCCGTGCGGAACCGCTGCGCGACTTCGTCGAGCGCGGTGCTGGTCGACTGCATTGCTCAGCCTCCCGAGATATTCCGTCGTGCGGAAAACCCGTTCCGTTCCAGCCGGAACGATATGTTGTTCACAACATAGATACAAGAGGTGGACAAGATGCCACCTCGTCGCACACGACCAGCATCGTCCGCCGCGCCTGCCGTGACCAGAGCAGGGAACCTCCTCACCCGCCCGCCCGCAAGACGGCCGCCGCGAACGTTCCGTCGTTGATCAAGTGGTGACCGGGCGTCACCGGCCGGTGAGGGCTGCGGGGTTCGGCAGGGCTTCCCGGCCGAGGCGGTCGACAGCGCGTTGCACGTGGCCACCGGGGTAGCGGAAGCGCAGTTCGTCCGGGACCGCCAGCATCGCCGCGCGGAAGCTGCGCAGGCCCAAAGCGATCGCCGGCGGCGAGTACGCCGGGCGGCCGTGGACCCGGCGGGCCCAGTCCGGCAGCACCGAGTACGCCAGGTGCCCGAGCGGCAGGTAACCGAGGTTCACCGGCAGCAGCCACCAGGGCGCGAACGGGCGGTGCAGGAAGCGGTAGATCAGGTCGGAGTCCTCGGTGCGGCGCAGCTGCGGGCGCATCCGGGCGAAGTAGGCCGCCATCTCCCGGCTCGACCCGGGAACCGCCGCGGGGTCCAGGCCGACGAGCGCGGCTGAACGGCGCTGCTCGTCGAAGTAGCGGTCCAATTGTGCTGCGGTCAGCGGGAATCCGGCGCGGCGGACGACACCGGCGAACGACGAGACCTCCGCGCAGTGCACCCACAGCAGCAGCTCCGGCTCGTCGAGCCTGATCTCCGCACCGGTCTGCCGATCGGTCCCCCGCAGCTTGCGGTGCACGGCGCGGACCCGCTCCGCCGCCTTCTCGGCTTCGGCGGTGGTGCCGTAAACCGTTGTCCCGACGAAGTTCCCGGTGCGCATCAGGCGGCCCAGCGGATCGTCCTGGAACCGCGAGTTCTGCACCACCGCGGCAACGGCCCGCGGGTGCAGGGCTTGCAGGTAGAGGCTGCACACGCCGGCGATCCACATCGCCGGGTCGGCGTGCAGGTGCCAGGTGACGGTCCGCGGCCCGAACAACCCCTCGTCGCCCATCTCAGCCGCCCAGCACCAGCAACGGGATCAGCTGCTCGGCCGCGGTCAGGGAACCGTGCTGACCGCGCAGCGCGGCCTCCCCCGGCTCGGCCGCCGACCGGACCACCCCGGACACGCGCATGATCGCCAGCACGTCGCCGATGCGCGGGCGCACCGCGTCGGACACCACCGGGCCGAACCAGCCGTCGTCGATCGCCTGCTCACCGGTCAGCACCAGGCCGTGCTCGCCGATCCGCTCGCGCCACGCGGCGAGCACGTCCTCGCGCGCACCGGGTTCGACGTAGACGTGCCGGGCGCGGACTTCCCCGCCGAGAAGCCGGACCCCGCCGCTCAGCGCGGGATCGGTGTCGGCGTCGAACGCGGTGTCCGGATCGACTTCGACCATGCCGTGATCGGCGATCACGGCCAGCACCGCGCCGGACGGCAGTCGTTCGGCGAGCGTGGCCACGAGCCGGTCGAGCTGGGTGAGCTGCAGCCGCCACGGCAGCGAACCCGGGCCGTGCACGTGCCCCAGGAAGTCGAGGTGACCGTGGTAGCCGTAGCAGAGGCCGGGCCCGTCGGCGTCGAGCGAATCCAGGATCTCGGCGGCCAGATCGCCCAGCGCGCGTTGCCCGCGGAACTCCCCGCCCCGCAGCGCGGCGCGGGTCAGACCGCTGCCCGCGAACTCGGCGGGCACCGCGGTCCGGACGTCGACCCCGGCCGCCGCGGCCCGCTCCAGCACCGTCTCCGTCGGCTGCACCAGCTCCGGCGGCCAGCTCTCCAGCATGCTCGGGCGGTCCGGCAGATCGCGGGACGCCCAGGTCAGCGGGTGCAGCAGACCGCCGGACGGTTCGGCGAAGGTGTAGCCGACGATCCCGTGCTCACCGGCGCAGCGGCCGGTGCCGAGCGAGGTGATGCTGGTGACCGTGGTGGTGGGGAATCCGGCTGTCAGCGGCGGCCTGGTCAGCAGGCTCGCCAGGAACGGCGCGTCCGCGGCGTGCTCGCGCAGCAGGTCGCTGCCGAGCCCGTCGACGAGCAGCGCCGCCGCGCGCCGGGACTCCGGGAGGCCGAGCGTGTCGGTGAACCCGGCCACCCCCATCGAGCCCAGCAAGGACGGCAGGACGTCGGGCAGCGCCCGCCCGTTCCCGTCCGGAGCGACGATCCAGTCCATGTCACCGAACCTGCCACGCAAGTGCGCCGACGGCTAGAGCCCGACGGCGCACTCGCGGTCATTCAGCGCCGGTTCTTGTTCCTCGTTTTTGATCTTTTGTCTTGATGCGCCGCAGGCGCATAGCCCACCCTCGGCGCTGGCACCGCCGCGGGTTCTCAGACGTCGTCTGGCGAGGACAGCCCTTTTGCCGTGTATTGGCATACATAAAAAAGGGATCCCGCAGCCAGGCGGCGTCTGAGGTTCCGCCACCCGCACCGCCACGCAAAACGAGTTCTTCAGACAATTCTTTCAGAAGCCCATGGAGCGGCCGATGATCTCCTTCATGATCTCGGTCGTTCCGCCGTAGATCGTTTGAATGCGGGAGTCCAGGAACGCCTTCGCGATCGGGTACTCCGTCATGTAGCCGTAGCCGCCGTGCAGCTGGAGGCAGCGGTCCACCACTCGCTTGTTCAGCTCGCTGAGCCACCACTTGGCCATCGCCGCGTGCTCGATGTCGAGTTCGCCGCGCACGTGGTCCTGCACGCAGCGGTCGGTGAACACCCTGCCCACCTCGACCTCGGTGGCCATCTCCGCCAGCTCGAAGCGGACGTGCTGGAACTTGCCGATCGGGCGGCCGAACGCGGTGCGGTCCTTGCAGTACTCCTTGGTGATGCCCAGGACCTTCTCGGCGATGGCCGCCGAGCTGACCGCGATCGACAGGCGCTCCTGCGGCAGGTTCTCCATCAGGTAGATGAAGCCCTGGCCCTCCTCGCCGAGCAGGTTGGCGGCGGGCACCCGCACGTCGTTGAAGAACAGCTCCGCGGTGTCCTGCGACTTCAGGCCGATCTTGTCCAGGTTGCGGCCGCGCTCGAAGCCCTCCATGCCGCGCTCGACCACCAGCAGGCTGATGCCCTCGTGCCCGGCGTCGGGGTTGGTCCGGGCGACGACGATCACCAGGTCGGCGAGGATGCCGTTGGTGATGAACGTCTTCTGCCCGTTGAGGATGAAGTCGTCGCCGTCGCGCACCGCGGTCGTCCGGATGCCCTGCAGGTCGCTGCCCGCGCCCGGCTCGGTCATGGCGATCGCGCTGATGGTCTCGCCGGAGCAGAAGCCCGGCAGCCAGCGCTGCTTCTGCTCCTCGGTGGCGAGCTTGGTCAGGTAGGGCACGACGATGTCGTTGTGCAGCGGGGATCCGAAACCGGAGATGCCCGCGCCGACCAGCTCCTCGTCGAAGACGACGTTGAACCGGAAGTCGTCGACCCCGCCACCGCCGTAGCGCTCGTCGACGGCGAAGCCGAGCAGCCCCTGCGACCCGGCCGCCAGCCAGGCATCCCGGCTGACCATCCCGGCCGCTTCCCACTCCTCGGTGTGCGGCACGAGCTCCTTGTTCACGAACGTGCGCACCGTTTCGCGGAACGCCTCGTGCTCGGGCTCGAACAACTCCCTGCGCATCCGGTTCACGCCTCCATTCGATCCGTGCTGGTCAGTGCTTCGCGCCGAAGGCGCCCGAGTCGAGCAGTTCGCGCGAGATCTTCCAGTCCCGCACCACGACTTCGGTGTCCGAACCCGGCGTGGCCACCGGCCCCGGCTCGGGGTTGGGGGTGCGGCTGAAGCGCGGCGCCGGGGCGGGCTGCAGCACGCCGTCGCGGCGCACCAGTGTTTCGCGGGCGGCGACGTGCGGGTGCTCCTCGGCTTCGGTCATGGACAGCACCGGGGCCACGCACGCATCGGATCCGTCGAACACCTCGGTCCACTCCTGGCGGGTGCGCTGCCGGAACGTCTCGGCGAAGATCTCGCGCAGCCGCGGCCAGTTCGCCGGGTCGTCGCGGTCGGGCACCTCGTCGGCCAGGCCCAGCTTCTGCACCAGTTCGGCGTAGAACTGCGGTTCCAGCGCGCCGACGGAGACGTACTCGCCGTCGGAGGTTTCGTAGACGTCGTAGTAGGGGGCGCCGGTGTCCAGCAGGTTCGTGCCGCGCTCGGTCTTCCACCCGCCGCTGCCCAGGAACCCGAACAGCATCGCGCCGAGGTGCGCGGCACCGTCCACGATGGCCGCGTCGACGACCTGCCCGCGACCGCTGGTGCGCGCTTCCAGCAGCGCCGCCAGCACCCCGACGGCCAGGTACATCGCGCCGCCGCCGAAGTCGCCGAGCAGGTTGGCCGGCACCTGCGGCGGACCGCCTTCGCGACCGATGACGTGCAGCATGCCGCTGAGCGAGATGTAGTCGATGTCGTGGCCCGCGGTCGGCGCCAGCGGACCCTCCTGGCCCCAGCCGGTCATCCGCCCGTAGACGAGCTTCGGGTTGACCGCCCAGCAGTCCTCCGGGCCGACGCCCAGCCGCTCGGTGACGCCGGGGCGGAGTCCTTCCAGCAGCACATCGGCCCGTTCAGCGAGGGCGAGCACTGCTTCGGCACCGCGCTCGTGCTTGAGGTCCACCTGCACGGACCGCTTGCCGCGGTTGAGCAGGTCCCCTTCCCCGCCGGACGCCGTCGGCCGGTCCACCCGCACCACGTCGGCGCCCAGATCGGCCAGCAGCATCGCGCAGAACGGCGCCGGACCGAGCCCGGCGAGTTCCACGACCTTGACCCCGGCAAGCGGTCCACCTGTACGCGTCACGCCACACCTCTCCACGGCCTGTGTCGCGCAACACACGAAGCACGACGCTCTTAGTGTTACATCGCTGGTGTAACGCAAGTCAAGGTCGCCGGGATACCGACCGGCACCACCGCACTGCTGTACGTCGCTGCCCGCCTGCTGCGCCGCGCCGACATGGGCGATCACCCCGAACTCGCCGACCCACTACGCCGCCTGGTCGACGAGCTCGCACACTAGCCGGAAGCGACGAACGCGCCCCGCGCCGAACCCGATCAGGGGTCCGACGTGGGGCGCTCATGTTGAGCTTTCCGGACTGGGGAGTCATAACGCGGCTGGACGACGTGCGCGGGAGTTCGGCACTCCCCCGGCTGCGCGTGACCGGCAGAACGTCCTCTACGCGCCCGTGCTGAGAGCGGAATGCGACGTCACCCGGTGCGCGATCTCGGAAAGCCCCAACGCTACGAGCGCCATCGTCGACGCGAGAGCTCCGAGCCAACCAGTCCCCCAGGCTGTGATCGCGATTCCACCGATTACACCGGACAGCGCGATCGCGAGGTACAGCGCTGCACCGTTGAGCGCCACTGCGAGCGATGCCTGACCACCCAAGCCGAGGAGCCGATAGGTCTGCGGCGCACTGACTCCGAACCCGATAAACCCGTACGCGGCCGCAGCCAGGAGCGCAGTCGGAAACGTCGTACTCCAGTACGGTGCCAGAACGAACACGATCGCCAAGCCGACAAGAGCACCAGCGACAACCGGTCGCCCCCCGAGCCGATCCGCGAGCCGGCCAGCCATCAGGTTGCCAGCTATCCCAGCGACGCCGAGAACGGACAAGACGCTGGCCAGCCGGAGGCCGTTCCCATCCGTTGCATTTACCGCAACGACCGAGATGTAGGTGTAGGGAACGTAGATCGCGGTGAACGCGACCAATGTCGTTGCCAACAACGCCAGCACTCGACGATCGACCAAGGGGGACAAACGGTGCCGCAGGCCGACCAGCTCGTCCGATGTTGCCTGCGCGGGGGCGATCCACACCAGGGCAGCCGCTGTGACAAGCAGTGCGAGCACCGCCAGCGCGACCATCGTTGCCCGCCACCCCGCCACCCCGCCAGCGCCGCAAGCGCCGTGCCGAGAGGGGCGCCCGCCGCAATCGCGACCGTCATGCCCGTCGTGACGGTCGCGACTGCCCGCCCCCGGCGTTCCGGTCCGGCGAGACTCGCCGCTGTCACAGTCGCAGTCGGCAAGAACAGACCTGCTCCGCAGGCTGCCAGCACCTGTGCCGCCAACAGCAGGCCGAATGTTCCAGCCACCGCGCTGATAGCCGTCCCTGCCAGGTACGCGCCGAGCGCCAGCAACAGAACCTGGCGACGAGCCCATCGGACGGTCGATGCTGCCAGGAGCGGACCTGAAATTGCGGCGGTTACCCCGAACACCGTCACGATTTGTCCGGCCGTCGCGACAGAGACCTCCAACGATCCACCAATTTCGGGTAGCAGCCCCGCCAGGACCAGCTCACATGTTCCGACGGTGAAAGCCCCTACCCCCAGCAGGATGGATGCGCCCGCTGAACGTTGCATACGTCTCCCAGGACCGCAGCGTGCAAAGGCCATCGCAGTCGAACATCGTGAGTCAAGCTTGTCCAACGAGTTTTTCGCGCGCTAACAGCGCGTCGTTGAACCTGCACCATTGCTGCGCGGGGCGCTGTCGCCTGCTTGCTACATGGCGTGGATCGACACGGATTGGTTGGCGCTTAGTGTGATTCGGGCGCTGGAAGAGGTCGCGTCTGACACCGCGACGTGATTCGCCGATTGTCCGGTACTTTTCGCGCTGCCGGCCGGGTCGCTCGCCTTCCCCCTGCACGGCACCGCCGAACACCGGTACCTGCAGCGGGAACTCCGGGCCGACGCACTGGAACGAGAGGTCTGATTGCCGCCAGCCCGGGGCAGCATCCGTCACGAGGATGGATCGCATGACGGCAACGACCTCGACGCACACCCGGATCGAACCCGGCATCCTCTACTTCGGAACGCCGGTGGTGCTCATCTCCACGATCAACGAAGACGGATCCACCAACCTCGCCCCGATGTCCTCGGCCTTCTGGCTCGGCTGGCGGGCGATGCTCGGGATGAGCGCCCGCTCGAAGACGATCCAGAACATCCGGCGCACCGGCGAATGCGTCCTGAACCTGCCGTCCGATTCGCTCGCGCACGTCGTCGACCGCCTGGCGCTGACCACGGGTTCGGATCCGGTTCCGCCCTACAAGCAGGAGCGGGGCTACCGGTTCGAGCCCGACAAGTTCGGTCGCGCCGGGCTCACGCCGGTCGCCTCCGAAACGGTGGCGCCGCCGCGAGCGGCCGAATGCCCGGTGGCGATGGAAGCGGTCGTCGAATCAGAGCACCCGGTGGCCGAGGACGACGAGGCGCAGCGCGGCGGGATCGTGGCTGTGGAGGCCCGCATCCAGCGCGTTCACGTGCACGAGGAGATCCGCATGGCGGGAACCGCCGACCGCATCGACCCGAACGCCTGGCGGCCGCTGATCATGAGCTTCCAGAAGTTCTACGGGCTCGGACCGCAGGTGCACCCGTCCACGCTCGCGCAGATCCCGGAGGACTTCTACCGCGGCCCGGACATCGAACGCGGACGAGAAGCGCCCACCCGGCAAGCCGGCTAGGCCCGCGGATGCGGGTGGCCTGCCCCGAGAACAGGCCATCCGCGTCCAGTCGGCCGTTCGGCGGCTCCCAGGTGGCGGTCAGCCCTGGCAGACTGCTGGCAAGTGGGAATGCTGCTGCTGAAGTTGTTCCTCTCGCCCGCCCTGGTCGTCTCGTCGACGTTGGCGGGCCGCCGTTGGGGACCTGAGATCGCGGGAATCCTCGTCGGGCTTCCCGTCGTCGCCGGGCCGATCCTGTTCATCACCCACCTGCAGCACGGCGCGGACTTCACCAGCCGCGCAGCCGCTTCTTCACTGCTCGGACTCGTGTCGATCGCCGTGTTCGCGGTCGTGTTCTCGCACGTCGCCGGTCACTTCGGATGGCTCATCACGTTGCTCGCGAGCTGGGCCGCTGTGCTGCTCTCGGATTTCGCGCTGTCGCTCGTCGACGTCACCGGGCCCGCCGCTCTCGCGTGCACGCTGGCGGCAGCCACGGTCGCGATCGTCCTCATGCCGGAAGCCGAACCAGAACGCTTCGACGAACGGGGGCAGTCCTCGCCGTCGTGGGACCTGCCCGGCCGCGCACTCGCTACCGGCACCTTGGTGATCACCGTGACGACGGTCTCCGGCGCGCTCGGGCCCAGCTGGACCGGGCTGCTGGCACCTTTTCCGATCGCGATCAGCGTGGTCGTGGCCTTCTCCCACGCGCAGAGCGGCCCCGCCGCGGCGATCCGAACGTTGACCGGAGCGCTCACGAGCCTTTTCAGCTTCGCGCCGTTCTGCCTCCTGCTCTCCGCGCTCGTGCGCCCGGTGGGCGGTGCCGCGTTCGTGCTGAGCGCCGCAGCGGCAGTCGCCGTTCAGCTTCTGGTCGTGCGCGTGCGACGGGCACTGCCCCTCCGCCGGACGACGTAGCAGCGCACGAGCCGGGACCGCATTCGCGGAGGTCCTCAGCTCGCAGCGTTGATGCGACACCGTTGGTGTTACAGCGGTTGGGGGGTAACGTTGCCGGCATGCTCCGATCTGCGGACGAAGAGCTCACCATCGACGAACTGGCCGCCCGCGCCGGAGTCACCGTGCGCACCGTGCGGTTCTACTCTTCGCGCGGTCTGCTGCCGCCGCCCCGGCTGCGCGGTCGGCTCGGGCTCTACGGCGGGGACCACCTCGCCCGGCTCGACCTCATCCGGGAGCTGCAGACGCTCGGCTTCACGCTGTCGGCGATCGAGCGGCACCTGGCGCGACTGCCCGAGGACGCCTCGCCGGACGAGCTGGCCCTGCAACGCGCGCTCATCGCACCGTGGACCGACGAGCACGCCGAAGACCTCGACCGCCACGAGCTCGACCGCCGCACCGGGCGGCACCTCGACGACGAGCTGATCGACCTGCTCGTCGAGCTCGACATCCTGCAGCGGATCCCCGGATCCACCAAGCTGCGGGTGCCCAGCCCGGCGATGCTCGGCGTCGGGATGCAGATCCTCGAGCTGGACCTGCCGTCGGAGATGCTGATGCAGGCCAAGGCGATCGTCGAGCAGCACACCGCGCAGATCGCCGCCGACCTGCGCGAGCTGTTCGCCGCGAACGTCCTGCGCCCCTACGTCGAACGCGGCCGCCCGCAGGACGAGCGCGAACGCGTCCGCGCCGCCACCGACCAGCTGCGCCCGCTGACGATCCAGGTCCTGGTCAACGGCTTCCAACGCGCGGTCAACGACGTCATCCGCGACCACGTCTGAAATCTTGTCTGAAGCTCTCGTTTTGCGTGGCGGTGCAAGCGCCGAGACTGGGCTGTTCGGCTAGCGGCGAATACAAGATCAACGAGTCCTTCAGACGACCTCGGATTCGGCCTGCTGGGGTAATGGCGAATTCCCCACTGGCCAACGCCGCACCTGGTGGGGTTTCATCGCGTCACGGCTTTCACGTCGTACTGGGCACGTCGAGGGGAGCTCAGCAGCGATGAAGGATTCGGAGGCGTGGGCGGTCGCCGCGCTGGAAACGACGGTCCCGCAGCTGTTCTCGCGCAACGTCGCGGAGTTCCCGCAGCAGCCCGCGCTGACCGACGGCGATCGCACGCTGACCTGGGCGCAGGCCCACCACGAGGTCGAGGTGCTGGCCGCCGGGCTCGCCGGGCTCGGCCTGCAGCGCGGCCAGCCGCTGCTGATCATGGTGCCGAACCGGGTCGAGCACTGGCTGATCGACGTCGCCGCCACCCACCTCGGCGCGGTGCCGTGCACGCTCTACCCCACGCTCAGCCAGGACCAGGTGCACTACGTCGCCCACCACAACCGCGCCAAGGTGGTGCTGCTCGACGGTGCCGACCAGCTGCGGCGCTGGTCGAAGACGCTGCGCAACGCCTCCGACCTCGAGCACGTCGTGGTGCTCGACGAGGAGGCGATGGTCTCGGCCGACGAGCGGTTCCGGACCTGGGACCGGCTGCGGGCGCTCGGCGAGCGGCGGCTGCGGGAGGATCCCGAGCTGGTGCAGCGCGCTTCGGCAGCCGTCCGCCCGGCGGATCCGGCCGCGATCCTCTACACCTCCGGCACCACGGGGCAGCAGAAGGGCGTGGTGGTGACGCACCGCAACATCTGCTTCGGGGCCGCCGCCCTGCACCAGGCCACGCAGGCCGAACGGCACTCGACGCGGATCAGCTACCTGCCGCTGGCGCACATCGCCGAACGGATGGTGGGGATCTACGCGGCCATCCACGACGTCGCCCACGTGCACTTCTGCGCCGACCAGCAGAAGCTGGCCGCGGCGCTGGGACGCACCCGGCCGTACCTGTTCTTCGCGGTCCCGCGGGTCTGGGAGAAGCTCGCCGCCGCGTTCCGCGACGTCCCGCCCGACCAGCGCTCGCAGGCCGGGCGGCGGCTGCGGACCCGGCTCGGGCTGGACCACGCCGGATGGCCGTCCAGCGGGGCCGCGCCGATCGACCGCGAGCTGCTGGACCTGTTCAGCAGCATCGGCGTGGACATCTTCGAGCTGTGGGGCCTGACCGAGACCAGCGGCTGCGCGACCACGAACCGCGCCGGGGCGCACCGCCCCGGAACGGTGGGCCGGGCGCTGCCGGGCGTGGAGGTGCGGATCGCCGACGACGGCGAGGTGCTGGTGCGCGGTCCCCTGGTGTGCGCGGGATACCTCGAACCGGACGGTGCGATCGAGCCGGTCACCGACATCGACGGGTGGCTGCACACCGGCGACGTCGGCGTGCTCGACGCGGACGGGTACCTGTCGATCACCGACCGCAAGAAGGAGCTGATCATCTCCTCCGGTGGCAAGAACATCGCGCCGACCGCGGTGGAGAACGCGCTGCGGGCGCATCCGCTGCTGGGGCACGCGCTGGTGTTCGGCGACCGCCGGCCCTACCTGGTGGCGCTGCTGGTGCTCGACGAGGACACGGCGCCGAAGTGGGCGCGCGAACGCGGCATCACCTTCGCATCGCTGGGCGAACTCGCCGAGCACCCGGCGGTCCAGGCCGAAGTGGCCGCCGCGGTGGCGGCCGCGAACGAGCGCCTGAACCGCCCGGAACAGGTCAAGCGCTACCGGGTGCTCGCGCACCCGTGGGGCGTCGAGAACGGCGAGCTGACGCCGACGTTGAAGCTCAAGCGCCGGGTGATCCACGAGAAGTACGCCGACGTCATCGACCAGCTCTACACCACCTGACGACCGATGATTTTCGGTCGCGACCCGGGTCCACCCAGACGCGACGACCGTTCGCGGAAGTCGCAGTTTCAATTGAAACTGCAGACCTCCCCCACGGAGGATCACAGTTTCAATTGAAACTGCGGTGGAACCCGCCCCGGAACCGAGAAGGATTCGCATGGCCATCCAACCGATCGTCATCACACCGGACTTGGACCGTTTGCAGAGCTTCTACCAGGAGTTGCTCGGCGCCCGGGAGATCGTGCGCATGCCCGAGGACGGGCCCACGTTCTTCATCGACCTGGACATCGACGGGGACCGGCTGGGGCTGGTCAACAACGGGGACGTGGAGGTCGGCGAGCCGGGCCGGGTCCTGCTGAGCTTCAGCGTCGACGACGTCGACGAGCTGCTCGAACGGGTCGAACCGGCCGGCGGGCAGGTGATGGGGCCGGCCAACGACATGCCGTGGGGCCAGCGCGTCGCGCACATCAAGGACCCGGACGGCAACGCGGTGAACCTGACCCAACAGATCTGACGGGGGCGGGCGCCCCGCCCGCCCCCCGGACTCCTCACACCTGCGCGGTTTCGGGCTCGTCGGCCCGGGCCCACCGGGTGGGTTCACCGGTGATCACCAGGCAGATCACCGTGATCAGTGCGCCGATCACCAGATACGCGGCGATCGGCCAGGACGCCCCGCCGGACAGGCCCAGCAGCGCCGTCGCCACGACCGGCGACAAGCCGCCGCCGAGCACCGAACCGCTCTGGTAGCCCAAGGACACGCCGGTGTAGCGGACCTTCGTGGCGAACAGCTCCGCGCAGAACGCCGCCATCGGGCCGAAGACCGCCGCCGAACCCGCGTAGCCCAGGGTCATCGCCAGCACGATCAGCGCCGGGTCCGCGGTGTCCAGCAGCCAGAACATCGGGAACGCGTACAGCGCGAGGAAGATCCCGCCGCCGAGCATCACCCGCGTGCGGCCGAGGCGGTCCGAGAGGTGGGAGAACAGCAGGATCCCGGCGATCTGCGCCGCCGATCCGCACAGGCTGCCCAGCAGCATCACGTCCCGGGTCACGTCGAGCTTCTCGGTGCCGTAGGTCAGCAGGAACGTGGTCAGGATGAAGATGAACGTGTTGAAGCCCAGGTTCACCCCGGCCGACAGCAGGATCTGCCGCCAGGACTTCGAGAACGCCTCCGCGACCGGCATCCTCGCCCGCTCACCGCGCTGCCGGATCTTCGCGAATTCCGGGCTCTCGGCCAGCCGCAACCGCACGTACAGCCCCACCCCGACCAGCACCAGGCTGACCAGGAACGGCACCCGCCAACCCCAGGCGAGGAACTCGTCGCCGGACAGGGCGGTCGCCCCGGCGAAAGCACCGGTGGCCAGGAACATCCCGGTCGGCGAGCCCAGGAAGGTCCACCCGCCGTACCAGCCCTGCCGGTTCGGCGGCGCGTGCTCCACCGCCATCAGCACCGCGCCGCCCTGCTCGCCGCCGAGGAAGAAGCCCTGCACCAGGCGCAACGTCACCAGCAGCAGCGGCGCCCACACCCCGACCTGCTGGTAGGTGGGCAGCAGGCCGATCAGCGCGGTGCACACGCCCGTCACGCTCAGCGTGATCACCAGCATCCGCTTGCGGCCCACCAGGTCGCCGAAGTGCCCGATGACCGCGGCGCCCAGCGGCCGGGCCAGGAACCCGGCGCCGAAGGTGGCGAACGCCAGCAGCGCACCCACCCACGGGTCGCCGGAGGGGAAGAACAGCTTGTTGAACACCACGGCCGCCGCGGTGCCGTAGATCAGGAAGTCGTAGAGCTCGATCGTGTTGCCCACCGCGCTCGCGAACGCGGCCTTGCGCACCGCGACGCGGTCCGGACCCGCGGGTGCCGATGCCATCTGGTCTCCTGTCCCTCGCGAAAGCGCCCCGGGAGCGATCGCCGCGGGGTCCGCGCCTCACGATGGCGCAGAGATCGTCGAAAGGTCCACCACCTTTTCGCGCAGCGCCGCTCGGTCGAGCGATGCCGGATCTCGTCAACGACGTCCGTTCTGTGACGGTTCGTGCAGCAACCCTGGCCGGGCGAACCCCTTTCCGGTGGTCCAGGTGCGCTTGGTGCCGCACTTCGAAGGGCCGCGGCGATAAAGGGAAGCGGAATGTCTCTCCAAACCCAGGAGGATCGACGAGATGGTTGACACACGGCTCACCGGCCGCATCTTCCTCGCCGCAGCGACCCTCGCAGGCGCTGCACTCGTCCCGGCGATGGCCAACGCGGAACCCGCGGCGGAGCAGGCCGGGAGCACGCTGCACCTCACCGTCAGCGGCCAGAACCGCGACGAACTCCCGCGGAACGTGGTGCTGAGCTGTCATCCGGCAGGCGGCACGCACCCGAACGCCGGCTCGGCGTGCCAGACGCTCGAAGCGGTCAACGGCGACCTGAACCAGCTGACGGCAGGCCAAGCGGTCTGCAACCTGAACTACCAGCCGGTGACCTACAGCGCGCGCGGCACCTGGCAAGGACGACCGGTGACGTTCGAGAAGACGTACTCGAACCAGTGCGTGGCGGACGCGTCAACGGGCAAGGTGTTCGCCTTCTAAGTACCTGTCTCCGAACTCCTTTTGCTTAGCGGCGCCGGTAGCGGAACCTCAGCGGCGCAAGCGCCAGGGGTTGGCTATTCGCCTGGCGGCGAATACAAGCAAAAGATCAACGACAGTACGGGATCACCTTTGCTCACCTTGCGCCGTCGGGCCCCGCAGC
>NZ_JBEOVY010000079.1:0-25375 GCF_040295745.1 Saccharopolyspora sp. NPDC002686 | reverse complement strand
AAGCGCTCAACGCCTACGGCCTCAGCCTCGTCACGGGCTAGGCCTGGTAGGTGCACGTGAGCACTTTGGGGCGCTATGGCACCCCAAAGTGCTTGTCCGATTTCCATTGAATTTGCGTCGGGACGTCACGGGACACCGTGGGAGGGGCTCAGCGGAGTGGTGCTTCGTCCGGGGCGGGGACAGTGGTTGTTGCGACCGCCTGCGTTCACGAGGCGTCAGAGCCAGCCCTGGTCGCGGGCCGTGTTGGCCGCTTCGATCCGGTTGCGGGCCGCTAGTTTCGACATCGCCGTGGAGAGGTAGTTGCGGACCGTTCCTTCGGCGAGGTGCAGGCGGTCGGCGATGTCGGCGTTGCTCGCACCGGTGACCACTTCGCGCAGGATCTCGCGCTCCCGGTCGGTCAGCGGGTCCGGCCGGCCCCAGGCCGCCACCGCGAGTTCCGGCGCCACCACCCGCTCTCCCGCGTGCACGCGGCGCAACGCCGTGACCAGCTCGGCGATCGGGGCGTCCTTCAGGACGTAGCCGGCCACCCCGATCTCCATGGCGCGCCGCAGGTATCCGCTGCGGGCGAAGGTGGTGACGATCAGGACCCGCACCGGATCACCGCGCCGCCGGAGTTCCGCCGCGACGTCGATGCCGCTGCGCTCCGGCATCTCGATGTCGGTCAGCAGGACGTCCGGCCGGTGCTGGTCGACCGCCGCGAGCGCTTCGGCTCCGTCCCCCGCCGTGGCCACGACCTCGACGTCGGGTTGCAGGTCCAGCAGCGCGGCGAAAGCGCTGAGCACCATCGTCTGGTCCTCGGCCAGCACGACCCTGATCCGCTCGCCCACTACGCCGCCACCTCCACCGGCACCGCGATGGTCACGGTGGTACCTGCCGCGCCGATGCGCCGGACCTCTCCGCCCAACGCGCTGATCCTCTCGCGCATCCCGCTCAAACCGTTGCCGTCCGGCGCTTTCCCGCCCACTCCGTCATCGGCGACGACCAGCCGCAACTCGCCTTGAACGACCTCCAGCCCGATGTGGCAGGTGCGCGCCGAAGCGTGCCGGGCGACGTTGGTGGTGGCTTCGCGCAGCGCGAGCGCGAGTTCGTGCTCGGTGGAGTCCACGATGCTCACCTCCGCATCCCACTGCACGGTCACCTCGACCCCCGTGCTGGCCAGGGTGTTGCGCGCAGACTCCAGCTCACCTTCCAGCGTGGCCTGCCGCCAACCGCTCACCACCGCGCGGATCTCGGTGAGCGCAGCCCGCGAAGTGCGCTCGATCTCGGCAGCTTCCCCGCGCGCCCGCTCGCCGTCCACGCCGATGAGCCCGTTCACCAGCTGCGCGCGCATGGTGATCGCCGTCAGGCTCTGCCCCAGCAGGTCGTGCAGGTCGCGGGCGATGCGCTGCCGCTCCGCGAGGGTCGCCAGGTGCTCGACCCGCGCGTTCCGCAGGCGCAGGTCCGCCTGCGCGCGCTCCCGCTCCGCCCACTCGATCTGGAACGAGCCGATCAGCCACAGCAGGATCAGCGACGGCAGCATGCCGTACATCCGCCAGGGCAGCGGCACCGTCGAGTACACCGAGCACGCGCTGAGCAGGGCCGTCATCCCGATGAACCACCGCAGCGCGGCGCGGCGCGACTCGGTGAACCCGGCGATGGCGGCGGCGTAGACGAACAGCACCGCCGCACCGGAGTTGAACGGCGTCACGAGGGCGCCGAGCAGCACCGTCGGCACGGTCGAGGTCCAGCGGGCCCGGTCCGGCCGCTGCCAGGCCACCGCGTACATCGGGAGGAAGAGGACGACCACGACCGCGACCAGCGTCCAGTCGACCCAGGTCGCGGTCGGCGAGAACACCGGAAGCCACAGCAGGTTCACCAGGTAGATCAGGTGTCCCCAGCGGGACAGCATTCCGGAAGTCCTCATGATCGAGCACGACGATACGACACCGCGGCCAGCATCCCGGCCACCGCGGTCATGCCGACCAGCACCAACGCGTGCCCGGCGGCAGCGCTGCCGTCCAGCTGCGCCATCGCCAGCTGAGCCAGGTGGTAGGTCGGCAGGAACGGCGCGATCTGGCCGAAGATCTCGGGCAGCGCGGCCAGCGGCACCCACAGCCCGGACAGCACAGCCATCGGGAACAGCAGCGCGTTGAGGATCGCGGCGGTGGCGTTGGCCCCCGCCTGGAACCCGATCGCCAATCCCAGCAGGGCGAACGGCAGCGTCCCCAGCACCAGGACGGCCCAGAGCCGGGCGAGCGCGGCAGGTGATGCCTGCAGCGTCCCGAGCAGCGCGGAGGTCGCGGTGATCGCCGCCAGCACACCGATCGCGTAGGGCAGCGCGGCCACCACCTTGGCGGTCAGCGTCACGCCGATCGGCACCGAGGAGACCCGCTTGGCGCGCAGCCAGCCGCGTTCCCGGTCCGATGCGACGCCGATGCCCGGGTTGGTCAGCACCACCGCCAGGACGGCGAACGTGCCGAAAGTGGCCAGCATCGCCGTACCCGTCGGCACCGCACCGGATGGCGCACCACCGTAGAGGAACGCGAACAGCGCGAAGAAGACCACCGGCATCACGATGGAGAAGAACAGCGCGGACGGTTCGCGGAGGATGCCGCGCAGCTCGTCGGCGATCTCCGCGGCGAGGATCCTGGTGTTCACGCGGCGACCTCCTCGGTCAGCCCGATCAGGGCCTCTTCCAACCCGGCGCCTTCGACGCGCAGGTCCGACAACGTCGGGTCAGCGCCTAGGAGGTGGCGCAGCAGGGCTTCCGGTTCGCGGGTGCGCAGCCGGACCAGGTCGCCGTCGCCCGCGACCGACACGACACCGGGCATCCGCCCCAGCTCGGCGCTGTCCAGCGCGGTTCGCGCGATCACGGTGCGGTCGGACAGCCGGGCGGTCAGCGCGTCCGGGCTGTCGGCGGCCAGCACCCGACCGCGGTTCAGCACGACCACCCGGTCGGCGACCGCAGCGGCCTCCTCGATCAGGTGCGTGGTCACCAGCACCCCGGCCCCGCGGGCGCGGCGATCGGCCAGCACCTGCCAGAACCGCCGCCGAGCAGCGACGTCGAGGCCGTTGGTGGGTTCGTCGAGCACCAGCAGCGCAGGCTCGGTCACCAGCGCCATCGCCAGCTGGACCCGCTGCTGCTGCCCGCCGGAGAGCTTGGCGGCACGCCGCCGCACCAGGTCGGTCAGCCCGAGCTCGGCGAGCACCGGAGCGGCTGCGGAGCGCGGGAACCCGCCCCGCACCGCAGCTCCGGCGACCAGCTCGCCGACCTTCAGCGCGCTCGGGAACCCGATCGACTGCTGCACCACGCCCAACTGCTTGCGCACCAGTGGTTTCCGCGGATCACCACCGCCGATCCGGACTGTTCCCCGTTGCGCGTGCAGCAATCCGACGACGAGTTCGACGAGGGTCGTCTTGCCCGCGCCGTTCGGCCCGAGCAGCGCCACGCACTCCCCCGCTCCGACGGCGAGGTCCACCCCGTCCAACGCCGGGGTCGCACCGTAGCGGTGCCGCACCCCGCGCACTTCAAGCACAGATCCCATGCTTGAAGAGGCTCGTCGCCGGGGACGTCAGCCGGTAGTGAGGCGAAACCATCCACCGCGGCTGACATTTGTCATCCCGGCTCAGCTCGTCCGGGCGATGTCGGCGTCGATGAGGGCCGTGATCTCCTCGTCGGTGTAGCCGAGGCCGGTCAGGATTCGCCTGGTGTCGGCGCCCTGCTCGCGAGGTGCCGTGCGGACGTTGCCCGGTGTCCGGCCGAGCTTGATCGGGATTCCGGTGCCCCGGTAACCGTCCTGCTCCACCACCATCTCGCGGTGCAGCACCTGCGGGTCGGTGAGCGCTTCGCCGACGTCGTGCACCGGCGTCGCCGGCACGCCGCGCTCCAGCAGCGACTCGGCGAGGTCCGCGCGGGTTCGGGTGCTGATCGGCGCGGCGAGGGCGTCCCGCAGCACGGCCATGTTGTGGACCCGGTCGGCGTTGGTGGTGAACCGGGGGTCGTCGGCGAGCTCCGGCAGCCCGAGGACCTCGACGATGCTGCGGAACTGGCGGTCGTTGCCGCCGCTGATGAAGATCTCCCCGTCCGCGGCGTTGAAGGTGTCGTAGGGGGCGATGGACGGGTGCGCCGAGCCGGTGCGCTGCGGGATCTTCCCCGAGGCCAGCCAGGACGCGGAGTGCGGGTGCAGCAGCGACACCGCCGTGTCCAGCAGCGTGCAGTCGACCAGCTGCCCGCGTCCGGTGGCGTGCCGGTCGTGCAGCGCGAGCAGCACGCCGGAGAAGGCGTAGATGCCGGTCACCATGTCGACGATGGGCACTCCCACCCGCAGCATCGGGCCGGACTTCTCGCCGTTGACGCTCATCAGACCGCCGTAGGCCTGCAGGATCGCGTCGTAGCCCGGCGTTGATCCCATCGGTCCGTCGGTGCCGAAACCGGTGATGCGGCAGTGCACCAGCCGCGGGAAGCGCTCGGCGATGACCTCGTCGGAGTAGCCCCACTTGGCCAGCGTGCCCGCTTTGAAGTTCTCCACCACGACGTCCACATCGGACAGCAGCTCGCCCAGCAGCCGCTGTCCGTCCACTGTGGTCAGATCCAGGCAGATGTTGTTCTTGTTGCGGTTGACCCCGGTGTGGTAGGCGCTCATCGTCCCGGTGACGAACGGCGGCCCCCAGCGGCGGGTGTCGTCGCCGGCCGGCGGCTCGACCTTGATCACCTCGGCGCCGTGGTCGGCCAGCATCTGCGAGCACAGCGGACCGGCCAGGATCCGCGACAGGTCGAGAACCCGGATGCCCTGCAGGCTGCCGGTGGGTTCAGGTGCGTTCATCGTCCGTCCTGTTCGCTCAGTACCGCTCTTCCGGTGGTCTTCACAGCAGCGATCACGCGTTTCCGCAGGTCAGGTCCCGTGAGTACTTTGGGTTGCTATAGCGCCCCAAAGTGCTCACGGTTCCTGACCTGCGCATCTGGTCAGTACGACTTGGGCAGGCCGAGGACGTGGGTGGAGACGTAGTTGAGCACCATCTCCTGGCTGACCGGGGCGAGGCGCAGGATGCGCGACTCCCGGAAGTAGCGCTCCACGTGGTACTCGCGGGCGTACCCCATGCCGCCGTGGGTCTGGATCGCCTGGTCGGCGGCGGCGAACCCGGCGTCGGCGCACAGCCACTTGGCCATGTTCGCCTCCCGACCGCAGGACAAGCCCTGGTCGTACCGCCAGGCCGCGTTGCGGGCCATCAGCTCGGCGGCGTCGAGCCGCGTGGCGGCCTCGGCCAGCGGGAACGCGACACCCTGGTTCTGGCCGATCGGCCGGTCGAAGACGACGCGCTCCTTGGCGTAGCGCACCGCGCGGTCCAGGGCGGCGCGACCGATGCCGAGCGCTTCGTGGGCCAGCAGGATCCGCTCCGGGTTGAGCCCGTCGAGCAGGTACCGGAAGCCTTGGCCCTCCTCGCCGACCCGGGCGCTCTCCGGCACGAACAGGTCGTCGATGACCACCTCGTAGGACGAGACGGCGTTGCGGCCCAGCTTCGGGATCGGGCTCAGGTGCACGTGCTCGGGGTCGATGTCGATCAGGAACAGCGACATCCCGTCGGTGGGCCGCTCGACCTCCTCGCGCCGGGTGGTCCGCGCGATGAGCACCATCTTCTGCGAGTCGCCCGCCTTGGTGATCCACACCTTGCGGCCGTTGACCCGGTAGCCGCCGTCGACGCGCTCGGCGAAGGTCGAGATCCGCGTGGTGTCGGTGCCCGCGTCGGGTTCGGTGACGCCGAAGCACACGTGCAGCGATCCGTTCGCCGCGGCGGGCAGGACCTCCTGGCGCAGTTGTTCGCTGCCGTGCTTGACGATCGTGTTCAGGCCGAAGATGGTCAGGTGCATGGTGCTGCAGCCGTTCATCCCGGCGCCGGAGGCCGCGACTTCTTCCAGCAGCAGCGCCGCTTCCAGGATTCCCAGCCCGCCGCCGCCGTACTGCTCGGGGATGGCGATGCCCAGCCAGCCGCCTTCGGCGAAGGCGTTGTAGAACTCCCACGGGAACCGGCCGTCCGCGTCGCACTCGGCCCAGTAGTCGTCGGAGAAGCTGCGGGCGAGCTCGCGCGCTCCTGCCCGCAGGTCCGCCTGATCCGCGGTCAACTCGAAGTGCATGGCGTGGTCCTCCCGAACGCGGATGTTCGTATTTACGAACGAATGCTCAGATATAAGAACAAGATGATCCTCCGCCGGCACTCCTGTCAACCCGTCGCGACATCTTGACAGTGACGCCGTTCACTTCTTAGATTCACAGTTACGAAACACAGTTCGTATATGCGAACGCTTCCCTTCCCGCTCCTGAGCGAGCTCCCAGCGCAGTCGCGCGATGATTCCGGCGAATAGGACCTGAGCGATGACGCTTGACAGTGCTGCCCCGGCACCTCCAAATCCGCCTTCCCGCAAGGCAGTCGGTCCCGCCGTGGTGATCGGCTCCGCCCTGGAGTGGTTCGACTTCTACCTCTACGCGTCGATGGCCGCGCTGGTCTTCGGCAAGCTGTTCTTCCCCGGCGGCGACCCGACCACCGCCACCCTCGGGGCGATGGCGACCTTCGCCGTCGGATTCCTCGCCCGGCCCTTCGGCGGCATCGTCTTCGGCGTGCTCGGCGACAAGTTCGGCCGCAAGATCGTGCTGTCGGTGACCTTCCTGCTGATGGGCATCTCCTCCGGCCTGATCGGCCTGCTGCCCACCTACGAATCGGTGGGCATCGCCGCGCCGCTGCTGCTGGTCGTCCTGCGCCTGCTGCAAGGACTGGGCGCCGGGGCCGAGCTGGGCAGCGCGATCGCCGTGGCTTACGAGCACGCGGACGAGAAGTCGCGCGGACGCCTGGGCTCGCTGCCCGCGCTGGGCGTCAACATCGGACTGTTCGCCTCCTCGCTGACGGTCACCGTGCTCACCAGCTTCAGCGACGAGTTCCTCTACAGCTGGGGTTGGCGCATCCCGTTCATCGCGAGCTTCGCCTTGGTGGGACTGGGTTTCTGGGTCCGCAGGCAGATGCCGGAGACCCCGGAGTTCGAGAAGGCCGCTCGGGAGGCCGGCTCCAAGAAGAAGACCCAGCCGCTGCGCGCGCTGATCCGCTCCGACTGGCGCGGGCTGTCGGTGGTCCTGGCGATCACCATCGGCTACAACGGCGTCAGCTACGTGTTCAAGACCTTCTCGCTGTCCTACCTGACGCAGTTCCGCGACGTGGCGGCCAACGTCGGCTCCTTCGGCATCACGCTGGCCAGCGCCGCCGCCATCATCACGGTGCCGATCGCGGGCCGGATCTGCGACAAGGTGGGGTCCAAGACCGTCGTGATCACCGGTGCGGTGGCCACCGCCGCGCTGGCCTTCCCGTTCTTCTGGATGCTGGACTCCGGGCAGAAGGTGCTGATCTGGGCGGCGCTCGTGCTGGCCACCGGCATCGTGGTGCCGGCGATGCTCAGCGCGCAGGGCGCGTTCCTCGCCCAGCAGTTCCCGACCGAGACCCGCGCGTCCGGCCTGGGCACCGGTCGCGAGGTCGGCGGTGCGTTCTCCGGCGGTCTGGCGCCGCTGGCCGCGCTCGCACTGGTCTCGGCGACGCCGGGGCACGCCACCTGGGCGGTGTCGCTGATGTTCGTCGCCGGAGCCCTGTTCATCGGGATCGGCGCGATGTACGACCAGGCCAAGCGGCTCGCCGCGGTGACCGAGCAACCGGTCGTCGAGCGGGCCTGACGGCCCCGGGCGCAGCGGCGGCGGTAGGTTCGTCGGCGAAACGTGGTCAGCTACGACGATGGGGATCACCGTGCCACCTGCCGAAGCTGGAGCAGCAAAAGCGCACCGCACGGTCTCGCGGGTCACCACGATCCTCGAACTGGCGGCGGCGCACCGGTCCGGGGTGCGGCTGGCCGAACTGGCCACCGCGCTGGACGCCCCGCGCTCGTCGGTGCACGGCCTGGTCAAGGGCCTCGTCGCGACCGGCTACCTGCGCGAGGAGGGCGGGGCCTACCGGATCGGCCCGGCGATCAACTCGCTGCTGGCCGCTGCGCCGCCGTCCATCGCCGAGGCCGCCCGCCCGGCGATGGAACGGCTGCACCGCCAGTTCGACGAAACCATCATGCTGGCAACGCTGGTCGGGGACTCGGTCGTCTACACCGACACGATCGAGTCCACCGATCCGATCCGCTTCATCGCCCCGCTGCAGACCCGCCGCCCGCTGCACCCGACGAGTTCCGGCAAGTGCATCCTCGCCTTCGGCACCGAGCGGTTCCGCGAGGGCTACCTGACCACTCACCTGCCGGATCCGGTGCAGCAGGACAAGATCCGGCGCCAGCTCGAAGAGGTCGCGCAGGCCGGTGTGGCGATCAACAGCGGTGAAACGCTCCCCGACCGCAGCGGCGTCGGGGCGCCGATCTTCGACAAGGGCAAGGTGACGGCGGCGATCGCGGTGGCGGGCCCCATCAACCGCCTGGCGGACAAGATCCCGGAGATCGCCGAGGCGACGAAGGCCGCCGCCCACGAGGTCTCCGAACGCCTCGCGGGCCGCATCTGACGGCGTTCCGGAAAACTCGAGAACCCCGCTGCCCCGCCCCAATTCCGCCACAGGCCGACGCTGCCGCGTACAGATCGTCGCTCAGCCCCCGTGCCGCGCCGGGTCGAGTGGATCCGCAGTTTCAATTGAAACTGCGGTTTCAACGGAACTTCGGGTGCCGACACGCCGACACCTGTGGACAAGTCCGGCTCCCTGTGGAGAACTTCCGCAAATTCAATGGAAATCGGAGGTCCAATTTCCATTGAAATTGCGGAACCCCGGGAGACGGAGCGTCGGTCAGGCCGGACGAGCTGCCGCCCAGCGCGCACAGGACGCCGGGACCGCCGGGCGGTCGTGTAGATGTTGGGCATGACCGGGCTGATGTTGGGCGTCGACGTGGGCACTACCGCCGTGAAGGTGGCCGTCTTCGAGCTGGGCGGGAACCTCGTCGCGACGCACACCGCGGCGTACCCGATCCACCGCCCGCGGCCGGGCTGGGCCGAGCAGGACCCGATGGACTGGTGGCGCGGCTGCACCGAGGGGATCCAGGCCGTGCTCACCGGGCTCGACGCCGACGCGGTGCGGTCGGTCGGGGTGGTCAGCCAGGTCAACACGCACGTGTTCGTCGACGACCAGCTGCGCCCGCTCGCCCCGGCGATCATCTGGCAGGACCAGCGCTGCGCCGAGGTCGCGCGGGATCTCGACGCCCGGCTGACCTCGGCGGACAAGACGCGCATCTGGGGCGGTCCGATCGTGCTGGACGCGTCGTTCGTGGGGTCCCGCGCGGAGTGGTTCGCCCGCACCGAGCCCGAGCTGTGGGCCCGGACGCGATGGGTGCTGAGCCCCAAGGACTTCGTGATCGCCAAGCTGACCGGTCGCCTCGCCACCGACCAGCTCTCCGCGGTCCGCGTCGCCGGCCCGACCGGCTACCTCCGCGAGGCCGTCGAGCTGGTCGACGGCTTGGCCGGGAAGCTGCCGGAGATCGCCGGACCCGAGGTGGTGCTGGGTTCCGCACCGGAGCTCGGCGGCGCCGAGGTCGTCGTGGGCACGATGGACGCCTACAGCGCCGTGTTCGGCACCCGCACCACCGAGTCCGGTCGCGGCATGGTGTCGTGCGGAACGTCGCTGGTCGTGGCCGGTGCTTCCGCCGAGTCGGTGCCGGTTCCGGAGGTCGTGACCTTCCCGCCGAAGGACGGGCTCTTCGTGCACGCCGGGCCGACGCAGGCAGCCGGCGACGCCTTGCGCTGGTGGTGCCAGGCCTCGGGGCTCAGCATCGACGAGGTGCTGCGCTCGGCCGGAGCAGGCACGCCGGGCGTCATCTTCACCCCGCACCTGATGGGCGAGCGGGCGCCGCTGTGGGATTCCGAGGTGCGCGGGAGCTTCTTCGGGCTCAGCTCGGCGACCTCGCAGGCGGACCTGTGCCGAGCGGTCCTGCAAGGCGTGGCGATGTCCGCCCGGCACGTGCTGGATCCGGTCGAGCGCGCATGCGGATTTGCGTTGCCCTCCTTGGCCTTTTCGGGCGGCGGCGCGCGGAGCGACCTGTGGACGCAGATCCATGCCGACGTCCTGCAGCGCCCGATCGAACGGTTGCGGGTGCACGACAGCGCGGTGCTCGGCGCGGCTCTGCTGGGCGCGGTGGGCACCGGCTCCTACCCGGACATCGCCGCGGCGGCAGCGGCGACGGTCGCGGTGGACCGGGTGTTCACCCCCGCCGCCGACGCCGACCGCCTGAACCCGCTGTTCGAGGCGTACCGCGAGTCCTACGACGCCCTGCGCGGCATCCACGCGCGCCTCGCCGACTGGCGCAGCACAGAAAATTGCTGATAACGAAATTTTGCGTGCTGCGCACTTTTTAGCTACCGTGGCGGCTCGTGAGCGACGAGCGGATGGGCCTGCGGGAGCGCAAGAAGCAGGAGACCCGCAACGCGCTGAGCTGGGCGGCCGTCCGCCTGGCCGCGGAGCGGGGTCTCGACGCGGTGCGAGTGGAGGACATCGCCGCCGAGGTCGGCGTCTCACCGCGCACCTTCAACAACTACTTCGCCAGCAAGAGCGAGGCGATCGCCGCTCGCCACCTGGAACGGGCCCGGCAGATCGCGGTCGAGCTGCGCGCCCGACCGGAGTCCGAACCGCTGTGGGAAGCGATCACCAACGCCGCGCTGGCTCGCTTCGGCTTGTCCGAAGGCACCGGTGAGCGCGAGCCGGAGCAGCAGTGGCTCGACGGCGTCCGCCTGATGGTCTCGGAACCGGCGCTGCGGGGCGAGTTCTTCAAGGCCAACGCGATGGCAGACGCCGAACTCGCCGCCGCCATCGCCGAGCGCACCGGCACCGACGTGGAGCACGACCTGTACCCGCGGCTGGTTTCAGGCGCGGTCGGAGCTGCGATGGCCGCAGCGATCGGGCACTGGCTGCACGCAGCGGAACCCACCCCGATGGCACCGCTGCTGCGCGACGCGCTCCGCCAGCTCGCCTCGGGACTTCCCGTTCCCTGATCTTTTCCTTTCGCAGCAAGGGAGAACTCCATGCCGGAAGACGTCGTCATCGCAGGCGGCGGGCCCAACGGGCTGATGCTCGCCTGCGAGCTGGGCCTGGCCGGAGTCCGCGCGCTGGTGCTGGAGCGGGAGCCGGAGCTCGTGCAGCGCAACCGCGCCAACGGCCTGATCGGCCAGGTCGTGCGCCTGCTCGACCGCCGCGGCCTGCACCAACGGCTCAGCGGCACTCCGGAACCACCGCAACCGTTCCCGGCGTTCGTGTTCGGCGGTTTCCCGCTGCCGCTCGCCGAACTCGACGACAACCCGCTCTACGGATTGGGCGTGCCGCAGCACCGGATCGAGCAGGTGCTGGAAGAGCGCGCGATCGAGCTGGGCACCGAGATCCGCCGCGGGCACGAGCTCACCGGCCTGTCGCAGGACGACGAGGCGGTCACCGCCGAGATCACCGGCCCGGACGGCGACTACCGGCTGCGCACCCGCTTCCTGGTCGGCGCGGACGGCGGGCGGAGCACCGCGCGCAAGCTAGCCGGCATCGATTTCCCCGGAGTTTCCAGGGAGAACGTCGTGTCCCGCCTGGCGCACGTGACCGTTCCCGGAGAACTGCACGACGAGCGGACCAAGGGTCTCGACCTGCCCGGCGCCGGACTCGTCCCGCCGTTCCTCCACCACCGCACCGAACGCGGGGTGTTCACCTTCGCCCCGTTCCCCGACCGGCCGTGGATCGTGTCCACAATGGAGTGGGATCCGGATGCCGACGACCAGACGCCCATGACGCTGGGCGAACTCCGCGCGAGCGTGCACCGCGTGCTCGGCGCCGATCTCCCGCTGCAGCCCGCGGACAGCGGCCACCTGCGCCGGGTGATCGGCGGAACACCCGGATCGCCGAGCGGTACCGCGAACGCCGGGTGCTGCTGGTCGGCGACGCCGCCCACGTCCACTCCGCGGTCGGTGGACCGGGGCTGAACCTGGGACTCCAGGACGCGGTGAACCTCGGCTGGAAGCTCGCCGCGGAACTGCACGGCTGGGCCCCGCCCGGACTGTTGGACAGCTACGAGTCGGAGCGGCGACCGGTCGCCGAGCGCGTGGTCATGCACACCCAGGCCCAGTCCGCGCTGCTCTCCCCCGGCCCCGAGATCACCGGCCTGCGCGAGCTGTTCGGCGAGCTCCTGCAGAACCGGGACAACGTCCAGCACATCGCGGACACGATGTCCGGCGCGGACGTCCGCTACGACATCGGCGACGCGCACCCGCTCATCGGCCGCTGGGCGCCCGACCTGCAGGTGGACACCTCCGCCGCCCGCCCGCTGCTGCTGGACGCGACCGGCACCCTGGCCGAAGCGGCGGCGGGCTGGTCGGACCGCGTGGACGTCGTCGCCGTCCGGTCCGGCCTGCCCGCCGCCGCGATGCTGCTCCGCCCGGACTGCTACATCGCCTGGGCCTCGGACTCCCCGGACCACGACTCGCTCCGCGAAGCCCTGACCAGGTGGTTCGGCGTCAGCCGCGGATCTTGACCTGCTCGATCTCCACCGGGAGCGCCGGTTCGCCGTCGCCCGGATCGCCGCCCTCACCGGGGACGATGCCGCCCGCGACGATCTCGTCCAGGACCTCCATGCCGCGCACCACGTGGCCCAGGACCGTGTAGGCGGGCTTGATGTTGGCGTGCGAGTGGACGATGAAGAACTGGCTGCCGTTGGTGTCCGGCCCCTGGTTGCCCATCGCGATGGTGCCGCGCGGATAGGTCTCCGCGCCGGTCACCTCGTCGGCGAAGCGGTAGCCGGGGCCGCCCTTCTCCACCGACCAGATGTCCCCGCACTGCAGCACGCCGAGCCGCTCGGAGTTGGTCAACCGCCAGCAGCGGGACCGGTCGTAGAAGTCGCTGCGCGCCAGGTGCACGAGGTTGTGCACCGCGCACGGCGCGTTCGCGCGGTCGAGCTCCACCACGACGTCGCCGCGGTTGGTCCGGATCTCGGCGCGCACCGTGCCCTCGGTCTTCGCCTTCGGCTTGGGCGGGTCCACCTCGCGGGCGGCCGGGTTCTCCGGCGTGGGGATGAACTCGCACGTCGTGCGGTGCGGTGACTTCTGCGGTGCCTCGGCGTGCGCGACGGCGACGGGGGTGGCGGCCAGCACGACCGCGAGGATTCCAGCGAACCAGCGCGATTTCATGCGACGAAACTAATCACCCGCGGGGACCGGTCAAACCGGCGAACGGGCTAGTCAGCGCAGCACCGCCACGTCCAGCTCGGAGCGGAAGCGGTACGGGCGGTGGTCGAGCAGGTCGCCGAAGCGCTTGCGCAGCCGCGACATCTCGGCCCGCACCGTGACCGTGCGCGACGGGTCGGCGAACAGGTGCTCGGCGAGGTCGGCGGCGCTGCACCCGGCGGGGTGGTCGGCGAGGTGGGCGAGGACGTCGGCGTGGCGGGCGCTGACCTGGTACGACCAGCTGCCGGAATCGCGGTGCACCGCGAGCTGGGGGCGCGCTCCCCGGAGATCGAGCACCACCCGCGTGGACGCTGCGGACTCGAGTCCTCCCGGGCACAGCAGCACGCCTTCGGGCAAAGGTTCCAGCACGCAGTCGCCGAACGCCGGGACCCACACCCGCTGCGCGTCCAGCTGCGCTGGCAGCGCGATGCGGTCGATCGGCGGCAGACCGGTCGACGCGGCGACCCAGCCGTTGCGGTCGACGACCAGCGCCTGCCCGGGCAGCCTCGCCAGCAGCGGGGCGGCGATGGTCCGGAGGCGGTCGAGCTGGTCGCGGTGCGCCTCGCGCAGCCGGACTTCGGCCATCTCCGCCACCGCGCTGACCAGCGCGAGCATGCTCGGGTGCGCGGTGTCGCGCGGGCCGCTGATGTCGACCACGCCGAGCAGCTGACCGTCTCGGGGGTCGTGCACGGGCGCGGCGGCGCAGGTCCACTGGTGGTGGGTGCCGACGTAGTGCTCGGCGGCGTGGACGTGCAGCGGACGGCCCTCGACGAGCGCCGTGCCGATCGCGTTGGTGCCGACCGCGGCTTCGCCCCAGCTGGCGCCCTCGACGAACCCGAGCTGATCGGCCCGCCGCAGCACCGCCCGGTTCCCCTCGCGCCACAGCAGCCGGCCGTCGCGGTCGACGACGACCACGATGTGCCCGGCGCCGTCGGCCGCGGGCAGGAGTCCGGTGCGCAGCGTCCGCACCGGGTCGCCGGCCAGCCCGCAGCGCTGGCGACGCCGCTCCACCTCGGTCGACGACACCGGATCGACGTCGCGACCGCGGTCGGGGTCGAGCCCCTTGCCGCGCACCCGTTGCCAGGAGTCGATGATCGACGACCGCACCGGCACGCGCGGGCGCTGCCCGGCGAGCACGTCGTCCCGGGCTGTAGCCAGTGCACGGGCGTAGTACCGCCGGTCCGCTGGTTCCGGCGCCGTGTCGAGGTGCTCGGGCCGCATCGCCGCTCCCTGACCAGCCGAGGTGGATCATGTGATCACCACCACAATACGGCCCCGGGCCCGCTCCCCGAAATCACCGAGCCGCCGGACCAGCGCTCAGGCGTTGCGGGGTTTGCCCAAAGCGGACAGGACCGACTCGTGCAGCGCCTCCGACAGGGTCGGATGGGCGAAGACGACTTCGGCGAGGTCATCGGCCGTGGCCTCCAGCGCCCGGGCGATGCCGAAGCCCTGGACGTGCTCGGTCACCTCGGGGCCGACCAGGTGCGCGCCGAGCAGTTCGCCGGTGCTCCCGTCGAAGATCGTCTTCACGAAGCCGTCGGCCTCGCCGATCGTGAGCGCCTTGCCCGAGGCCTGCAGGTCGAAGGTGCCGATCTGCAGCGGACGTCCGGTGGCGCGCGCCTGCTCCTCGGTCAGCCCGAGCCGCGCCACCTGCGGCCGGGCGTAGGTGCAGCCCGGCACGTAGGCGGGGTCGAGCGGCGTGACGTGGTCGAGCCCGGCGAGCTTCTCCACGCACACCACCGCCTCGTGGCTGGCCTTGTGCGCCAGGCACGGCCCGCCGGCCACATCGCCGATCGCGTAGACGCCGAAGGCGGTGGTGCGGCCCCACTCGTCGGTGCGCACGAACCCGCCGTCGACCTCCACCCCGACCTCGGCCAGCCCGAGGTCTTCGACGTTGCCCCGGATGCCCGCGGCGACCAGCACCCGCTCAGCGATGATCCGATCCGCCCCGCCCAGCGTCGCGCTGACCCCGTCGGCGGCCACCGCCACGTCCGAGACCGACGTCCCGGCGTGCACGCGGATACCGCGCTTCTCGAACTGCGCGCGGACGTGCTCGGACACCGCGGCGTCCTCACCCGGCATGATCCGCGGGGCCACCTCGACGAGGGTCACCTCGCTGCCCAGGTCGCGGTAGAGGCTGGCGAACTCGACACCGATCGCGCCGGAGCCGACGACCAGCAGCGAGCGGGGCAGCTCCGCCGGGGCCAAGGCCTGGAAGTAGGTCCAGATCCGCTCGCCGTCGGGTTCCAGGCCGGGCACGGCGCGCGGCCGGGCACCGGTGGCCAGGATGACGTGGTCCGCGCGGTGCACGCTCCGCCCACCGTCGGCGGCGACCTCCACCACTCCCTTGTCCAGCAGCCGAGCGGTGCCGGTGAGCACGTCGATGCCGTTCTTGCGCATCAGGTACCCGACGCCGCCGGCGAGCCGCTGCGACACCGAGCGGCTGAACTCGACGAGCTGCGCCATGTCGAACTCCACGCCGTCGGCGCGGAACCCCAACGGCGCCATGGACGCGAGCGTGTGCGCCACGTCAGCACCGTGCAGCAGCGCCTTGGTGGGGATGCAGCCCCAGTTCAGGCAGATCCCGCCCAGCTGGTCGCGCTCGACGACCGCGGTGCGCAGACCGAGCTGGGCGGCGCGGATCGCGGCCACGTAGCCACCGGGACCGCTGCCGATGACCAGGACGTCGTACTTGTCGTTCACCAGTACCTCCTCAAACCAGCATCAGGGCCGGCGACTCGACGAACCGCTTCAGCGCCTGCAGGAACCGCGCACCCACCGCCCCGTCGATGACCCGGTGGTCGCAGGACAGGGTCGCCGTGATGACCGTGCGCACCACGACCTGGCCGTCGACGGCCACCGGCCGCTGCTGCCCCGCGCCGACCGCGAGGATCGCCGCCTGCGGCGGGTTGATGATCGCGTCGAACTCGCGCACCCCGTACATGCCGAGGTTGGAGACGGTGAACGTGCCGCCCTGGAACTCGTCGGGTGCGAGCTGCCCGGCTTTCGCCTTGGTCACCAAGGCGTGCACCGAGGCGGAGAGCTCCGCGAGGCTCTGCGCGTCAGCGCCGCGCACGATGGGCGTGATCAGCCCCGACGGCAGGGCGACCGCGACGGCTACATCAGCTGCGGAGTGCTGCAGCACCGCCTGGGCGTCCTCGTCGAACTGCACGTTGACCTCGGGGACCGCGCGCAGCGCCGAAGCGCAGGCCTTGACGATGAAGTCGTTCACCGACAGCTTCACCGCCGGGACGGTGGCGTTGATCTGCTCGCGCAGCGCCAGGAGCGCGTCGATCTCCAGATCGACGGATACCCGGAAGTGCGGCGCGTTGCGCTTGGCGGCCTGCAGCCGCTGCGCGATGGCCCGGCGCATAGAGGTGAGCGGCACCGCCTCGACCGTCGTGAGCGCGGAAGCCGGTTGGGGGCGGTCTTCGCACTCACGACCCCAGCGCTGCTCGGCTTCCCGCACGTCAGCAACGCACACCCGGCCCCGGGAACCGGTTGCGCGGCAGTCGTGCAAGTTGACGCCGAGCTCCGCGGCGAGACGACGGGCCACCGGGGTGGCGTCCACATCGGAATCGTCCTGTGTGGACCGAGGTGTGCTCCGCGTCGGTGCGGGCGGCGCGGCCACCGTTCCCCCGGCGTCGCGCACCGCGTTGTGGACGTCCTCCAGCGACACCCTGCCCAGCCGACCGCTGCCCGGGACCTTCGCCAGATCGATGCCGTGCTCGGCGGCGAACCGCAGCGCGTACGGCGTGGCGAAGATGTCGTCGGCGGTCGCACCGGCAAGCACACCGGGAACGGTGGTCGCCCCCGAAACCGCCGCGGGCGCAGGCGATTCCCGCGGCGCCGCGACCGGCTGAAGGTTCCGCGCGGCATCGTCGCCCTGGCCGCTTCGCGCGGAATCGCCGGACAGCTCAGCGCCGACACCGCGCGCGGCCAGCGCCTCGTCGATCTCCGCATCGGAGACGGAGGCCTCCGCCGAGACCGCGAGCACTGCGGAAACCGGCAGCGTCTGGCCCGGTTGCGCGACGATGCGCCGCAGCACACCGCCGAACGGGGCTTCCATCTCGTTGGTGATCTTGCTGGTCTCCACCTCGCAGAGGGGCTCGCCCTTGCCGAAGCTCGCCCCCTCCGCGACCAGCCAGCGGGTCACGGCGCCTTCCTCCATGGAAAGGCCCCACTTGGGCAGTTCGATGAACTGGATCTCGGTCATGATCAGAACTCGTCCTCGCGCTCGTTGTGCGTAGCAGTGCGGGTAGCGGAACCTCGGAGCCCGTCTTCGACCTCGCGCAGGGCGCCTGCCGCTTCGAATCGATCAGCTCGCCACCAGCTTGCGGATCGCGGCTTCGATCCGGGCCGAGTCGGGCAGCCACGCCTTCTCCAACTTCGGCGAGAACGGGACCGGCGTGTGCGGCGGCGTCACCAGCTCGACCGGGGCGCGCAAGGAGTCGAAGGCCCGGGTCGCGATCAGCGAGACCACGTCGTGGCCGAATCCGCACCGCGCGGCGGACTCGTCCACCACGACCACCCGGCCGGTGGCCGCAGCGGATTCGAGGATGCCCTCCTCGTCCAGCGGCGACACGGTCCGCGGGTCTACCACCTCCACCGAGATGCCCTCCGCGGCGAGCCGGTCGGCCGCGTCGTTGGCGGCGCCGACCATCGCCGACAGCGCGATCACGGTGACGTCGGTGCCCTGGCGCGTGTAGTTGGCGACGCCGAGCGGGATCGAGTACGGCTCGTCGGGTACCTCGGCCTTGGTGTCGTAGAGGGTCTTGTGCTCGCAGAACACCACCGGGTCGTCTTCCCGGATCGCCTGGATGAGCAGTCCCTTCGCGTCGTGGGCGTTGGACGGTGCCACGACCTTCAGGCCCGGCACCGAGGCGAACACGTGGTACGGCGACTGCGAGTGCTGGGCGGCTGCGGAGAAACCGGCGCCGATCATCCCGCGCACCACCATCGGGGTGCGCGCCTTGCCGCCGAACATGTACCGGAACTTCGCCGCCTGGTTGTACAGCGCGTCGTAGCAGACCCCGAAGAAGTCCATGAACATCAGCTCCGCGACCGGGCGCAGTCCGGTCAGGGCGGCGCCGGCCGCCATGCCGATGATCGCCGACTCGGTGATCGGCGTGTCGATCACGCGCTCCGAGCCGAACTCGCTCCACAGGCCCTTCGTGACGCCGAGGACGCCGCCGAACGCCTCGATCTTCTCCTCCTCGAGCTTCGGGTTGGTTCCCGCTTGCCCGCCGCGCAGGTCCTCGCCGATCTGCACGACGGTCTCATCGCGCGCCATCTCCTGGGCCAGCGCTTCCTTGACCGCTTCGCGGTAGGTCTTCTTCGACGTGGTCATCGGTGCCCTCTCCTCAGAACGAGACGTAGACGTCGGTGAGCAGGTGCTCGATCGGCGGGTACTCGGCAGCGCGGGCCTTGGCGACGGCGTCGTCGACCAGGGCGCGCGACTCCTCGTCGACCTCGTCGAATTCGCGCGCGGTGACCTTGCGCCGGTCGACCTTGCCGCGGAAGATCTGCAGCGGGTCCTGGGTGGCGCGCAGCTCGGCCACCTGCTCCGGCGTGCGGTAGAGCTGGGCGTCGCCCTCGAAGTGCCCGTAGAACCGGTTCGCGCTGGCCTCGATCGTGGTCGGTCCGCCGCCGGCGCGTGCGCGCTCGACCGCCTCGCGGGCGGCTTCGTGCACCGCGAAGAAGTCGGTCCCGTCCACCTTCACCGCGGGCATGCCGAACGCCGCGGCACGGCCGGCGATATCGCTGGTGCCCACCGCGTAGTCGGTGCCGGTGGCCTCGCCGTACCCGTTGTTCTCGACGACGAACACGACCGGCAGCTGCAGCACCACAGCCATGTTCATCGCCTCGAACGCGGTGCCCTGGTTGGAGCCGCCGTCACCGGTGAACGACGCGGCCACACCACCGTTGCGCAACGTCTTGGCGCTGAGCGCGGCGCCGATGGCCAGCGGCGGTGCGCCGCCGACGATCGCGTTGGCGCCGAGCATGCCCACCGACAGGTCGGCGATGTGCATCGAACCGCCCTTGCCGTGGCAGAGCCCGTCGAGCTTGCCGAAGATCTCGGCCATCATGCCGTGCACGTCGCAGCCCTTGGCGATGCAGTGGCCGTGGCCGCGGTGGGTGGATCCGATGTGGTCGGTGTCGTCCAGGTTCTCGCAGACGCCGACGGCGATCGCTTCCTGCCCGGAGTACAGGTGGATGAAGCCGGGGATGTCGCCGGTGGCGTTCTCCTCGTGCAACCGGTCCTCGAACGCCCGGATCCGCGACATCTTCCGGTACGCACCCAGCAGTGCGCGCTTGTCCATCGTCATCGTCCTCCTCGTCGGTGCCGGGCTCGCCCGTGGCCGTTGAAGGTATGGATGGGACGTGTGGGGAACCAGCGTTGCACCGGGTTGCATCCGCCTGGCCGAACAGGATTCGCCATTCAGTCCGCAGTGGACAGCGCGCGGCGGAGCGGGGTTGCAACCTCGTGCAACCCTTGCGCCCAGCTGCGAGGTGGCTTCTCCTGTGCGCGAGTGACCTGGGCGGCACATCGACGTGACGGGACGGCAACGGTGGGCTGGCGGGTCGGCCAGGAGGACGTGACATGTCGATCCGCCAGCGGCACCACCTCGCCCGCGCGCACGAGGCGGCGCTGACCGGAGCACGGCCCGCGGTCGCACCGCGCCGGATGATCGTGCAGTCCTGGGACCGGGCGCGGCAGCACGGCGTCGACCCGGACCGGGGAACGGACTGCCGCCCGGTAGCGGCCGACGAGCTCGAACACCGCCGGGTGCGCTGCGATCTCGGCGGCGACGCCCTGCGCGAGCTGCTCTCCGGCCTGGTCCCGGCAGCGGAGAGCGCCGGGGCCGTCGTGGTCGTCGTCGACGTCGAGGGCCGCATCCTGTGGCGCGAGGGGCACCCCGGTGCCTTCCGCCGCGCCGACCGGCTCGGTTTCGTCGAGGGCGCGTGCTGGCTGGAGAACGCCGTCGGCACCAACGCCATCGGAACGGCACTGGTCGAGGGCGTCGCGCTGCAGGTCCACTCCGCGGAGCACTTCGTCCGCGCCCACCACGCCTGGACCTGCGCGGCAGCACCCGTGCACGACCCCCGCGACGGTCGGCTCCTGGGAGCGGTCGACGTCAGCGGACCGGCCGATGCCGTGCACCCCAGCACGCTGGCCCTGGTCCGCGCGGTCGCCGGCCTGACCGAAGCGCGGCTGCGCGACGCGCACCGCCACCAACTCGACCGGCTGCGCGCCGTCGCCGCGCCGGTGCTGGCCAAGGTGGGAGGACAAGCCCTGGCGGTGGACCGCGACGGCTGGGTGGCGGCGTCGACCGGCCTCCCACCGGTCGACCGCATCGCACTGCCCGCCGCCCCCAGCGGTCAGATCTGGCTCCCCGCGTTCGGCACCTGCGCGGCGGAACCGCTACCCGAAGGCGTCCTGCTGCGGCTGTGCGACGCAGCACCGCGCACGACGACCCGCGTGGTCCTGGACGTGCGGCGCAGCAATCAGCCGGTCCTCACCGTGCACCGCGAATCGGGCAGCTGGACCTACCGGACGAGCCGCCGCCACGCGGACATCCTGCTCGAGCTGGCCACCCACCGGGCCGGCCGCACGGCCGCTGACCTGTCCACCGCGCTCTTCGACGACCCGACGCGGACGATCACGGTGCGCGCGGAGATGTCCCGGCTGCGGAAGAAGTTCGGCGACCTCCTCGAGAACCGCCCCTACCGCTTCCTCCCCGACCTCGAAGTCTCGGTCCTGCAACCGGAAACCTGAATCCGGCAGCAGCACTGCGGACATCTCCAGCAGCTGAGCTGATGGTGGTCGTGGTGGTGGAGCGCGCCGCCGGTGCCCTAGACGTTGAGGCGGGACGCCGGGAACTCGTGCGTCAAAGGAGGATGACGGTGCGCTCGCCGGGTGCGTCCTCGTGGGCCCAGGCCGCCTCTACCTGGTCCAGCGGGAAAGGATGCGGGCGCACGGCCATGCCACCCGCGGCGATCACGGCGATGAGCTCGGTGAACTCCCGCTGCATGACCTGCACGTCCACCGAGCCGAAGCCGCTGCCCAGGATCCGGAACGCGTTGGAGCGCAGAGCGTGCCCGGACAGGGTGATCGCGTCTCCGCCCATGCCACCGATCTGAACCCAGTCGAGCAGACGGGTGTGCTGGGTACGCGATCCGAGGAGGGCACGCATGGCGAGCTCGGTGGGCGGCCCCCACACGTAGTCGAGGACCACGTCGACCTCGGCGGCGGCCTCGGCGAGCGCGGCCGCGGTGGCGTCCTCATCGGGAGTGAGCTGAACGATGTCGTCCGCGCCCTCGACGGTGAGTTCGCCGAGGCGGGATCGATTGCGTCCGGCGGCGATCACTCGCCCCGCGCCGAGGTGCTTGGCGACCTTGACGGCCATCGATCCGGCATTGCCGGTCGCGCCGTGCACCAGGACCGACTGCCCGGCCTGGAACGGGACGCGGGTGCGCAGCGCACCCCATGAGGACAGGGCGGGGTTCATGGTGGCGACCAGGAGTGCGGGATCGGCTCCGTCCGGGACCGGGATGACGGCGGCCGGATCGATGACGATGCGCTCGGCCAAGGTGCCGGCGCCCAGGAGCATGACGTAGCCGAGGCCGCCGTCCGCTCGGCGGACGACGGCGTCCGCACCCGCTAGGGCGGGCAGTGCCTTGGGACTCGTGTAGTGCTTACCCGCGGCGATGCCCCGAGTGGCCGGGTGCACGCCGACGGCGAGCACGTGCACCACTTCCTGACCGGGGGCAGCCTCTGGGGCGGGGATGGACCGGAAGCGCGGCGGCTCGTCGAAGGACTCCACAAGCGCAGCGTTGATCATGGACATGCGCGTTTCCCCTGCCTGGTCGCACACCGATTAGAAACGGTATCGTATCTTATTGATCCGAGAGTACGGCCGCAGATTAAGATACGCAAGCGGACCTAACCGCATGGCCGAGTACTGCGAAAAGGACACATGGGGGCAGTTGTGAGTGAGCGGCGCGCGGAGGGCACTCCCACACGGCGCAGAGGCACCGCCCTGGAGAACGCGATCACCGATGCCGCCTGGGAGGTGCTCGTCGAGCAGGGTTACAACGGCTTCACCTACGAGGCCGTCGCCGCGCGCGCCGGAACCAGCAAACCGGTGCTCTACCGGCGCTGGCCGCAGCGCGCGGACCTCCTCATCGCCACGCTCACCCGGTACTGGCGCCCACTCGACATCCCCGACACCGGCAGCCTGCGCCAGGACGCCCTCACCCTCCTGCGCACGGTCAACGCCGAGCGCGCCCGCACGGTGATACTCATGCGCATCCAGCTGGCGGACTACTTCCGCGAGACCGGCACCAACTTCAGCGACCTGCGCAGCCGCCTCCGCCCCTCGGACCGGAGAGCACCCTTCGCGACGCTCGTCGACCGCGCCATCGAGCGAGGCGAGCTCGCGGATGTACCGCGACCCGAACGCGTGGTGAACCTGCCCTTCGACCTGGTGCGCCACGACATGCTGATGACCATGGGCGCGGTGCCGGACGAGGCGATCGTCGAGATCGTGGACGCGGTGTGGCTACCCCTGCTCGGCCTACCACCGCACGGCGAGCAAGCAGGCCGCTGAGCCCCACTTCGACGTACCGGCACAACTCCCGAGCCCCACGGTCCCCACCCTGCGGGCCGGACTGCGAGGTCTTGGCCCGCAACGCACCCTCAACCTCCAGCGGGACCCCACAGCACCGCGATCGAGCAGCTCAGGTGCTTCAGCGCCGAAGTCGACGCCCAACGACGCAGGCGCACCAGGCATCGGCACCAAGGACTCCGGCCGACTTCCTCGTCCGAACCATGTCGCCGCGGCCAGCACCTCAGCCGCACTTGCCATCGTCAACAACGCTTGTGGTCAAGCAGCTAGTCCGCCGTCCACAGGTGGTGGAGGCGGGCTTCGATGGCGCTGCGTTGAGGCGCGGACGGTGGTAGGTCCGCGAGGGCCTTCTCGAGGACTTCGAGATCGTCCCGGCCTGCTTCGGTGGTCGTGAAACGCCCCAGCACTGCGAGGTTTTCGGTGTTGAGGACCGCAGTGCGCAGCGCAGCGCGCAGTTCGTCGCGCTCAGCTCGGATCGCCGGGGATTCCGAGTGCGGCAGCAGCAGTCCGGCGTGGTCGAGGGCCGCGTGCACGTCGCCCGCGCGAAGCGACTCGCGCAAGCTGGCCAGGTCGCTGCGCACGTCGGCGTCGATCCGGTACGGACGGGTGCGGATGGTCGAGGTGCCGAGGATGCTGCGCAGGCGGTGGATCTCCACCCGCACCGTGGTCGCGTTGCCGTGCTCCCCGTGCAGCCGCAGCGCGAGCCGTTCCGCGGTCAGCCCGCCCGGGTGCAAGGCGAGCAGCGCCAGCATCTCCGCGTGCCGCAAGCTCAGCTCGTGGCGCACCCCGTCCACCTCAGCGGTCGGCACGCCGTCACCGAGCAGCGTCAACGACAACTGCGATTTCCGCTGCTGACGACGGTGCGGACGCACCAGGAACCCGCCCGGCAGCGGTTCGAGCTCGGCACCGCCCAGCGCGATCCGCTGCCCGGGGACCAGTGCCGCGGCCGGATCGCTGGCCACCACGCGCCCGGTGGCCGACACCAGCGCCGCACCGCTGTCCAGGTGGTGCCCGTGCCGCGCCAGGAAAGCGTCGTCGCGCGCGTGCATCCGCGCCCGCAGCTCGCTCTCGACCAGCTGCGCGCTGGTCACCACCAGCGCCAACAGCGCCGGGTGCATGGTGTGCAGGGGTCCGCTGACGTCGATGGCGCCCAGCAGTTCGCCGGTCTCCGGATCGCGCACCGGGCATGCCGCGCAGGTCCACGAGTGGTAGGTGCGGACCAGGTGCTCGGCCGAGTGGATGGCCACCGGCGCCCCAGTCGCCAGCGCGGTTCCCATCGCGTTGGTGCCGATCGCCTGCTCCGCCCACCGGGTTCCCTCCGCCAGCAGAACCCGGTCGGCGTCCCGGCACACCTGCGGATGTCCTTGCCGCCACAGGATGTTCCCCGCCGCGTCGGTGATGATCATGATGTGCGTGGTGTCCGCAGCCTCCAGCAACGTGCTCCGCAGCAAGGGCACCCAGCGCGCCAGCGGATGCGCCTGCCGCGCCTCCCCGATCTCGTCGTCGGCGAACACCACCGGCGGTTCGCCGCCGTCAGGGCTGATCCGCGCGCGCAAACTGCGCTGCCACGACTCGACCACGACGGGCCGCGCCTGCGTCGGCGCGGTTTCGCCGGAGAGCAGCGCAGCGTGCACCCGCTCGAGCAGGCGGGCCCGTTCGAGCGGGTCGGTGGAGCGCGGGATCGGTTTCATCGCCAAGTCTTTCCGCACCTGACCGGTTCGTGGTGTGCGCCGAGTCGACACCGGTCGAGCCAGTCTGGCGGGCGATCGGGACCGCGGGCAAGCCTCGCCGCAACGTCGGTGCAACGTTGCGGCGCCTAGCTTCTGCCGCACGCGATCACCTCATCGCGGCGACGAGGCCGCACGAAGGAGGCACAGATGGCTCGGTACGCAGCTCCGGGGACGCCGGGATCGAAGGTCGAGTTCCAGTCCCGCTACGACCACTTCATCGGTGGCGAGCACGTCGCCCCTGCCGGGGGCGAGTACTTCGCGAACCCGACACCGGTGACCGGTCAGGTCTTCACCGAGATCGCCCGCGGCACCGCGGCCGACGTCGAACGCGCCCTGGACGCCGCCGAAGGCGCCGCCCCGGCGTGGGGCCGCGCGGCGCCGGGCGAGCGAGCCGCCGTCCTGCTGCGGATCGCCGACCGGATGGAGCAGAACCTGGAGCGGCTGGCCGTCGCCGAGAGCTGGGACAACGGCAAACCGATCCGCGAAACCCTGGCCGCCGACATCCCGCTGGCCATCGACCACTTCCGCTACTTCGCGGGCGCCCTGCGCGCGCAGGAGGGCGCGATCTCGCAGATCGACGACGACACCGTCGCCTACCACTTCCACGAACCGCTGGGCGTGGTCGCCCAGATCATCCCGTGGAACTTCCCGCTGCTGATGGCGACCTGGAAGCTCGCACCGGCACTGGCCGCGGGCAACGCGGTGGTGCTCAAGCCCGCCGAGCAGACCCCGGCGTCGATCCACGTGCTGGTGGAGCTGATCGCGCTGCTGCACGACGTCGTGGTGACCGCGGGCATCTACTCGCTGGTCGGCTTCGAGGTCACGCCCAGCACGGTGATCGGTC